>JAYTIO010000294.1:0-7223 GCA_043731805.1 Pedosphaera sp.
CGTCGTGGCGAAGGTGACGACGGCGACCGGGCCGAGGGTCCATTGCAAAATCAGCAACGGGGCTTCAAAGAGCACGAGGAAGTTCAAGGTGGTCAGGCCGAAGAACAAACTGGGGCGAACCATTTGCCGCGCCTCGCGGGCGTCCCACGCCCGGAGCGTCGGAGCGACCTGACTGCCACGCGTGTCCCACAGCACGACGGCGATTCCCACCAGCGCACTACCAACGTGCGCCGCCGCGAGCCAGACAAGGCCGCAGCGCGAGTGCAGCAGCGCCAACGAGCTTGCGAGCAGCAGGCCGCGCTGGAAGTTCTCCCAGTGCTGGGCGCGATGCGGCTGGCCCGAGGCGCGGAGCACGGCGGCGAGTTGGCCTTGCACGATGCGCAGCAGCACCCAGCCGCCGAGCAGCAGCACGACCAGTCGGGCCTCGTCACTCGCCCAGTCCAGTTTCAACCAGCGTTCGACGGGAAGCTGGTGGACGGCGTAGAGGCCAACCGCGCCGACTCCCACCACGCCCAACGCGAGCCGGAGTCCGATGGACTGGAGGCGGCGAAACTCGGCGAAGTTCCCGGCTTCGTGGAGCATGGTGAGCCGGTTGACGAGATACGTTTGCAGCCCGAAATCGAGGTTTCCGAACTGGCCCACGGCAGCCATGACCACGAGCCAGGAGCCGTAGCCTTCTGTGCCGTATTGCCGCAGGAAGGCGACGGGCAGCAACAATTGCTGGGCGAGGTTCACGCCCTGGCCGAGCGCGATGCTGAAGGAGTGTTTGGCCAGACGGCGCCACATGGCTCGAAGAGCGCGCGGCTACACGCGGGCGGGCTTGGTCTTCTCGGCCGGGCGCGAACGCACGCCGTAGGTTTTGTAACCGTATTGGTAGTAAACGTCGGACACGGCGTCCGCGCGGTTGAACACGATGCCGAGGACTCGGGCGTGGCGCTGGTAGAGCATTTCCAGCGCTTGCGTCAACACACCGGCGCGGCTGTAGCGGCGGCGCACGACCATGAACACGCCGTCCATCTGCGGCGCCAGCGTGACGGCGTCCGCGCCGGCGAATACGGGCGCGCTGTCGAAGAGGACGTAGTCATACGCCTTGGCCCAGTCCTTGAGCTGCTGGCACTGCGTGGGGTTGAGGTAAAAGGAATGGGGCAGCTCGTTCATCTGCCCGCGCGGAATCAGGTGCAGATTCGGATGTGAGCCGGAGGTGATGACTTTTTCAAAAGGCAGGTCCTGCGAGAAGAGTTCGACCAGGCCGGGCGCGACCGGCACCCCGAACGTCTGGTGGAGCGCGCCACGGGTGAGGTCCGTGTCAATCAACAGCACGCGGGAGCCGGCGAGGGCCATGGTCATGGCCAGGTTTGCCGCGATGGTGGACTTGCCTTCGTCGGGCACCGCGCTGGTGACGAGCAGATACTTGGGCGCGCGCCCAGCGCTGTCCCGGAACTGGAGGGAGGAGTAAACGTGGCGCAGGCTCTCGGCAAAAATCGAGCGCTCGTCGTTCGCGCTGATCGGCTTGAGCGGCCGTCGCCGGGAAACGCCAGGCACCTGCGGCACCTGCGCCACGACGGTTTCCTCGAACTGCTCCCTAATCTCATTGAGGCTCGAAAGACGGTCATCGCTGCGCTCCCAGACGACCAGCAAGCCCAGCCCGAAGATCAGGCCGACGGTTGCGGCGACGGCGAGCTTGAGCGGCAGCTGGTTCACCGCAACGGCGAGCGTGGCGCGTTCGAGCGTGACGATGCTTTCCGGTTCCAGATTTTTGTTCACGTCCACGTTCTGAAGCAGGCGCAACAGTTGGTCGTAGAGGGCCTGCGAACGGGCGAGCGTGGCCTTGAGCTGGTCGAAATCCGCCATTCGGGTGTTGGCTTCGAGCACCTTGGATTCCCAGGTGAGGATGGAGGTTTCCACGCTCGTCATGCGCAGCCGCACCGAGCGGCGCGCCGATTCCAACTGGTCCCGGCTCTGCTGATGATAGACCTCGATGAGTTTGTCCACGCGGGCAATGTCCTCGGCCAGCTTCACCATCTTCGGGTGCTCGGGGCGCATGAACAGGCCCCACTCGTCCCGCTGGAATTTGAGCAACTGAACTTGCTGCTTGGCCGTGAGGTAGTCGGCGGGGGGGAGGATACCGGCGGTGGAAGAATCGTTGACCGCCTTGGATTCCGTGCCGCGCGTTTTGACCTGATTACCGACGTTCTCCTCGGCGGTGAGGGCGGCCAGCACCTTCTCCTCCACCTGGAGATCGGAGAGTTGCGTGGTGAGGCGCGCGAGGTAGTTGCCGGCTGCCGAGCCCATTTCTTGAAGGAGTGCGACGTTGTTGGACTTCTTAAACAGATGCAGCTTGTCCTGCTCGCTCTTCAACTCCTTCTCCTGCTGGAGGAGCTTGGTCGTCAGTGAGGCCAGCGTGTCGTCGGAGGCGACCACCCGCATCTCCTTCTTGTAGGCGAGGTATTCTTCCACCAGCGCGTTCAAGTAGGCCTGGGCATACGCCCCGTCGAGACTGCTGGCCTTCAATTGAAAGATTGAAGTGCGACGGAGCTGGGTGACCT
The DNA here is from genome assembly GCA_043731805.1 of Pedosphaera sp. Lineage (GTDB taxonomy): Bacteria > Verrucomicrobiota > Verrucomicrobiia > Limisphaerales > SXTU01 > SXTU01. The sequence continues at coordinate 2,547 of JAYTIO010000294.1, forward strand.
GGAGCTGCACCGTGGCCCGGTTGAGGTCCGGTTGCGCCGCCTTCACCGCACCATGAGCGCGCTCCTTGATCTTGTCACTTTGCATCAGCTCCATCTGCGTGCCGAAGAAATTCAGCGCGTCTTCTGAGAAAAGGCCGCTGTCCGGGAGCTTCACCTTGCCGCCCACCATCATGCGGGCGAAGGAGCTGTATTCCGTCGGTTCGTTGACCGCGATGTAGGCTTGGCCGCCGCCGCAGGCGATGATGGTGAGCGCCACGAGCCACCATTTGCGCGCGACGAAGCGCACGTAGCGGTCAATGCGCGAGACCTGCGGGAACGCGGTCATGGCTGCCAAGGGATCGGTGCCGTTGCGGTGGCTCATGAGGGTTAGAAGTTCACGAGCCGGGCCGGCACGAACACTAGGTCGCCGCTTTGCAACGGAAGGTCTTTGTCCATCTTCCCCTTCTCGATGATCTCCGAGACATCCACGGTGAAGGTCTCCGCGTCTAGTCCGGCGCCCCGCTTGCGGGTGACCTTGACGTGCTTCTTATCGGCAAAGTCCGTGAACCCGCCCGAACGCAAGATCACCTTGGTGAGTGTGAGCGCCTCGTCGCTGGGAATTTCCTGCGGCCCAGAGGTGCGCACCTGCCCGACCAAATAGACTTTGCCTCGGTTCTTGCTGAACAGATCCACCCCGACCAGCACCGTCGCGCGGAGGTAATACTTGTTTTCCAACGCGGCCTTAATCTCCTTCGCCAAGGCCTGGCAGGTCTTTTCCGCCGCACTCACACGGCCGATGTAGGGCACTTCCAGCTCGCCGGTGTCGGAAATGGTGAGGGGCTTGGGATCTTCCTTGTCTTCCACGATGCGGAAACTCAGCCGGTCACCGTTGGAGAGCTTCTGCTTGTCGTCCAGCGCGTCCATGGACGCCGTGGCTGCAAGGGCGGTGGCGGTCGGTGGCGGTTCCGCCGCGTGCAAAAGCAGGACCGGGGCGAGGCAGAGCACGAACACTGCAAGTCGGCTCAACCAGACCTCAGGTTTCGGGAGCAGGAGTGGCCAATGCGCGGGACGGGGCTTCATAAATATCAGAGCAAGACACTGGTCCGACCGCGTGTCGGACACATGGCAGTTCGGTGTCGTTTCGGTGAAACGCGCTAGAACCGGTAGCTCAAATCCAGCGTTACACTGTTTTGCCTGTAGCTGCGCAGCGCGAGGTCAGAATCCTTAAGGGTGAAGGCGTAGCTGATGCCGCCCCGCAGCTTCTCGGACAACTGCCGCGTCACGCCCACGCCGGCCCCGAAGCGGTGGTAGGATTCGCCACCGGCAGTCTTCAGCTCCCGGCCGTTTTCATAGAACAAGCGCGGGCTGAGGAAGGTCTGTTCCGCCACCTTGAGCTCGGCCTGATAGCGCGCCGACCACACTTCCACCACGTCGGACGCCACGCCCAATTGCAACTCCCGGCTGACGCGCAAAGTGTGGCTCAGGTCCTGCCCGAGCCGGTGTTCCGCCGCCGCGCTCAAGTAGAAGGACCGCTGGTTAGGCGTCTGTCCCACCTTGCCGCCACTGTCGAAGTCATAAAAGTTGATGCCGGCCTCCGCGCTCAGGATGAGGCGCCGCGAAAGCGCGAGCACGGTGTCCACCCCGAAGCTGTAGCTGCGGTTGTCGTTGAGGAAATTTTGGTCGTAGTGGGTGTAGCCACCGGCGGCGGAAAGTCCGGCCGAGAAGGTGCGGCTGAACTGGAACGTCCCGTGGGCGTTGACCTTTTCCGCCGCATGATTGAGCTGCTCAAACTGCCGCGTGCTGCTCAGGAAGGTGACGTGGTCGTAACCCAGACTCAAAATCAGCTCGTTGAAATCGCCGACGAGCCGCGTCCCGGCGCGGTTGTTGAAGCCACCGTAAACCGCCGACCCGCTGATGCTGCCCACGGCGACCGGATCCTGCGTGTAGGAAAACTGGTCGTGGAAGTTCAGGAGGTAGTCCCCCAGATACAAATCCATCGCCAGCTCCGAACCGGGCGTGATCAGAACCCGGTTGTATTCGGAGTGCTGCACGTAGAGCGCCGGGGCGACGCCGACGGACAGATTCAGGGAGTTAATGGCCGTGACCGGCAGAAAGGAGCGGAGCTGCAGTTGAGGCCGAACGATCAAGTCCGTCTGGTGGCCGACATCGGCGAGATTGATGTTGTCATTAAACTCGAAGTTGAGGCCGGCATCGAGCTGGGCCTTGAGCCGACCGTATTGCAGGTTATAGGGGGCGGCCTCCAGCGCCTTGCGCTTGGTGAGCGCCGCCTCCTCGCCCGCAATGGAGAGGCGCGGCACCTCTTGGGCCAGCGCCGCCGTCGCGAAGCCGCCGATGATTCCTAGAAAGCCGACCACTCGGGCCAGCCGGGGGGCGGTGGTTGGTTTGGCTCCGCTTGTTTGAGTCTTCACGCTGGTGTTGTCAGTCACATGGGTTCCAGAAAAGTCTGGTGAGACTTCCTCATTTATTACCACAGAAACAAGCGACGTTCAGGTTACGCCGTCGCCAACTTGTGACATTCCCCCGCTTTCAAGCTGCCCAGCCATGCGCTATTTGGAATGCAGTGCTTCGTCCACGCCAGCCCACTTCGGTTCCGTCGCTCGTCGCCGCCCACAGCGGCGCGCCCTCCTGATATGGTCTCCAACCGCACGCGGGGCGTTTACTTGATGTGCGTTTACGGGCATCTGCTCTTGTCGCAGGCCTGCTTCTGGACCTTGGCGGCAGGGTTCCATCTGGCCGGCATCATCACGCTCGTCGGCACGGAGACGCCGCCGCATTTTCTCTACAGCGAAATCATCTCCATTGGCGTCGTGCTGGCGACGACCTTCATCCGCGAGCGCAATCAGTTGATCACCTCCGGCAACCAAGTCGCTCATCGCTTCGCGCTGAAGCAAGTGGCGACCGCTTACGCCCTGCTGTTCCTCTATCTGGCCGCGACGAAGGACCTAGGCATCAGCCGCTTGTTCATGTTCTCCCTGCTGCCCGCGCTGTATCTGACGCTGTTGTTGGCCAACACTTATCTACCCGGGTTCATTTGCCGCCAGATGTTCCGGGGCGAGCGCGCTGAACGAATTCTCCTGGCCGGCAGCGCTGCCAGTGCCGGTCGGCTCGGCCACTGGCTGCGGCGCAAAGGGCTGGTTGGCTACGAATCCATCGGCCTGCTGTGTGAGGATCCCGGCCAGCCGACCAGCCCCGAGGTGCTCGGCCGATTGCGCGATTTGGAGGCCGTCGTTTCCCGCCATCAAATCACCCAACTGATCATCACGGAGCTGGCGGTGCCGGCGGGCTTCCTCGCCGAAGCGGCCGGGATTTGCGAGCGGCACGGCATCCGCCTCCTGGTGGTCAGCGACGTAGACAGCCAGTTCCACCACCAGGTCACACTCGTGGAGGACGATGGCGTGCGGTTCTTCACGCTCCGGGATGAGCCTTTGGAGAACCCGCTCAACCGCGTCCTGAAGCGAACCTTCGATCTCGCCATCGCCGCCCCGGTCACTTTGCTTCTACTGCCGCTGATGCACTTGCTGGTGTGGGGGATGCAGCGGTGCCAGTCGCCCGGTCCGGTTTACTTCACTCAGACCCGGGCCGGGATGAAGAACCGGCCCTTCACCATTTTCAAATACCGCACCATGCGCGTGGACAACCCCGACGAGGCGCAGCAAGCCACCGCCCACGACCCCCGCGTTTTTCCGGGCGGACGCTGGCTGCGCAAAATGAGCCTGGATGAACTGCCCCAGTTCTACAATGTGCTGCGCGGCGACATGAGCGTCATCGGCCCACGACCGCACATGGTCCAGCACAACGACTTATTCGCGCAGGCCTTGCAGAACTACCAAGTTCGCACGATCGCCAAACCTGGCATCACCGGCCTGGCCCAAGTGCGCGGGCTGCGAGGCGAGGCAAGCACGCCGCAAGCCATCGTGGCCCGGGTGAATGCGGACGTGGAGTATCTAGAAAACTGGTCGTTCCTGGGAGATTGCCTCATCGTTCTTCGCACCATCCTACATGTGCTCTCGCCACCGGAGAAAGCGGTCTAGCAAGGCCAACCGCTGGCACTGCTCCAGGAGGCTCAAGCTCTGAGTGACGTGTTCCTTTACCTGCTCTCGGGTCATGGACATGGATTGTCTTCAGTTGCATTCGCATATCTGAGGCAGGGAACAAAAGGGGCGGGAACCTGACGCACCCCCGCAAGAGGCACCAGGAAGCGCCTGTGAAGAGAATGCACCAAGCCGCGCCCGGTGGGGCGCGTGCTCGGAGCCGGTCTCTTCACTTGGAAAATTCGTGGTTTTCTTGCGAGACCCGCAGGCGTAGCTACGCAAATTATTTGAAGGTGGTGTTACATGGTGGTTTCTTCGGCGGGGAATTAGCGCGCCTGCGGGCGGGTTGACAAGCCTTCTCGAAGAGCTACCCGTCCAGGGATTCCGAAATGCCATTGCGACCCGAACGAGTTCGTCCCATCGTTCCCTGGTTCAACTCCTCCTCAATTCTCTACGCCCTCCTGCTGTTCTGCATTTTCTGCGGTCACGTTTCAGCGGTCAGCGCGAAAGCTCCAAACATCCTGGTCATCGTCGCCGACGACCTCGGGCCGGTGTAAACTTGCTTCTGTAATTTGTCTTTCTTCCCTCCAGCTTCACCCCTTTGGGGTGAGGCGGAGCGAAGGCGAGCGTAGCGAGCTGAGCGCAG
>JAYTIO010000295.1:0-6783 GCA_043731805.1 Pedosphaera sp.
ACAGTGCCCGGCACTGCGCAACCAAATACTACGGACACGTATTATCTGCACACCGGTTTCCGACCTATGGCCGCCCGCCCAAATTCAAAGCCCACCGCCCCGCCCATTGACTCGCCCGACCGCCGCCGGCTCCCGCCCTTGCTGCGCCGCGCCTGGTATGGCTTGAACCAGGCCTTCCGCCGCCGCATCGCCGGCACGGGCGCGACGCCCGACCAGTTCACCGCGCTCCGCTGCCTCACGGAGGCCGACGCCAAAGGCATCACGCAAGGCGAGCTGACCAAGCTGATGAGCAGCGACCCGAACACCATCGCGTCGCTCGTCGAGCGCATGGAAGCGGCCGGCTGGATCGAACGACTCCCCCACGAGACGGACCGTCGCGCCTACCGCATCCGCGTGCAGCCCGACGGCAAACGCCTCTACAAACAACTGCGCGAACTCGCCCTCGGCCTGCAAGCCAGCGTCCTCACCGTGGTGCCCGAAGGCGAACGCGAAACCTTCCTTGCCCAGCTCGCCACTGTCGCCGACGCCTGCCGCGAAGCCGCCGAGCAGTCTCCGAAGCGCGGGAAGTGACGGCGGAGCGCGACCGAACCCCGTCGCAGCGCACACGCCGGGGGGAGTGCTTGGAAATTTCGGCACGCTCATCATGTGGGCGAACCTGCTGCGGGCGGGGACCGCCCGCGCGCCATTCGAGAAGGAAAACTCCCGTTACTTTCGCGGTTGCACTGACGAAGCTTCCCGCGACTCAAGCACCATGCGACCCCGGCAACATCTTGCGCACTCCGCTTTGAACGCGCTGCTTTGGCTGTCGGCTCGAAGTGACGCCGCCCCTCCCGCCGCCGGCTCCAAGCACTGGGCCTTTCAGCCACTCGCGCCGCAGAGTGTTCCCGCCGTCAAAGACGCTGTTGCACCAGCTCGGGCTGGACCCCGAGCGCGTCACCTTCCGGCACCACGGGCGCAACGAAACGCTTACCGACGCCGAGGTCACGGGCGCGCGGGTTGTGAGAGGGTTGCTGGCCTGAGCGACTCGGGGCGCGCGGGCGGTCCCCGCCCGCAGCAGTTCCGCCGTCACAAGCGAACTGGGAACTTCCGAGCCGTTGCTTGCCGACGCGCCGCTGCGACCGGGGACCGGTCGCGCTCCGGGCCGGGCACAAAAAAGGGGCGGCCACCGGGCCGCCGCTTGCGGAGTGGGCGCGGGGTTCAGTCCTTGGCGGACGCCTCGGGGATGCGCATCCCGTAGAAGCTGCGGTGGACGAAGAAGAGCGCGATGACGAAGAGGACGCCGCCGATGACGTAGTTCGTGTAGCCGCCGGGGTTCGCCTTCTTCATCTCCACGGCGATTTCCACCGCGAGCAGGCCGAAGAGCGTGGTGAACTTGATCACCGGGTTCATCGAGACGCTCGACGTGTCCTTGAACGGGTCGCCCACGGTATCGCCCACGACGGTCGCGGCGTGGAGCGGCGTGCCCTTGGCGCGCATGTCCACTTCGACGATCTTCTTGGCGTTGTCCCACGCGCCGCCGCCGTTGGCCATGAAGATGGCCTGGAACAGCCCGAAGAACGCGATGCCGACGAGGTAGCCGATGAAGAAGTAAGGGTTGAAGAACGGCAGCGCCAGCGCGAAGCAGAACACGACCATGAAGATGTTCACCATGCCCTTCTGCGCATAGACGGTGCAGATCTCCACGACCTTCTTGCTGTCCTCGATGCTCGCGGTGGTGGCGTCGAGCTTGATGTTCTCCTTGATGAAGACCACCGCGCGATACGCGCCGGTCACGACCGCCTGGATGCTCGCGCCGGTGAACCAGTAGATCACCGAGCCGCCCATGAGCAGGCCGAGCAGAATCTCCGGTTGCACGACGCTCAGCGCGGCGATCACGCTGGTGATGGCGTCCTTGAGCACCTCGGGCGTGGGATTCGCGCCCGCCTTCACGTTGATGAGCATCATGATGATGCCGAAGACCATCGTGGTCGCGCCGACGACCGCCGTGCCGATGAGCACGGGCTTGGCGGTGGCCTTGAAGGTGTTGCCTGCGCCGTCGCCCTTCTCGAGCTGGAGCTTGGCGTCGGCGAAGTCGGGCTTGAAACCGAAGTTCTGCTCGATGTCCTTCGCGATGCCGGGCCGACCTTCGATCTGGCTCAACTCATAGACCGACTGCGCGTTGTCCGTCACCGGGCCGAAGCTGTCCACCGCGATGGTCACGGGGCCCATGCCCAGGAAGCCGAAGGCCACGAGACCGAACGCGAAGATCGGCGCGGCGAACGTGTAGGCCGCCGGCATCAAGGCCGTGACCGGCGAGCCGCTGTAGGTCGCGGTGAGGTAGCTGATCAGCATCAACGTCAGGATGCACAGGCCGGTCCAGAAGGCGGAGAAGTTGCCGGCGACCAGGCCGGACAGGATGTTCAGCGAGGCCCCGCCGTGGTCGGAGGCGGTGACGACTTCCTTCACGTGCTTCGAGTGCGGGCTGGTGAAGACCTTGGTGAACTCCGGGATCAGCGCGCCCGCGATGGTGCCGCAGGAGATGATGATCGAGAGCACCCACCAGAGGTCCGGCATGGCCCTGCCGGAGCCGTCCTTGAAGCCCGCGAGCATCGCCCAGCTCGCGAAGAACGTGACCATGATGGACACGATGGACGTGAGCCACACGAGGTTGGTCAGCGGCGCTTCGAGGTCGAAGTCTTTCTTGGTGCCGAAGAGCGACTTGCTCAACGCCTTGTTCGCCTCGTAGGACACGAGCGAGGTGATGACCATCAGGATGCGCATGGTGAAAATCCAGATGATGAGCTGGCCGCAAACCTCCGTGGTGCCCAGCGCCAGCGCGAGGAACGCGATCAAGGCCACGCCCGTCACGCCGTAAGTCTCGAAGCCGTCCGCCGTCGGCCCGACCGAGTCGCCGGCATTGTCGCCCGTGCAGTCCGCGATGACGCCGGGGTTCTTCGGATCATCCTCGGGCAGCTTGAAGACAATCTTCATCAAGTCCGCGCCGATGTCCGCGATCTTGGTGAAGATGCCGCCGCAGATGCGCAGCGCGCTCGCCCCGAGCGACTCACCGATGGCGAAGCCGATGAAGCACGGGCCGACGAGTTCCTTCGGGAGGAAGCACAGGATGCAAATCATGAAGAACAGTTCCACGCACACCAGCAGCAGGCCGACGCTCATGCCGGACTGGAGCGGGATCATCAGCGTGTTGAGCGAGTTGCCCTTGAGCGCGGAGAACGCGGTGCGGGAGTTCGCCACCGTGTTGATGCGGATGCCGAACCACGCCACGCCGTAGCTGCCCAGGATGCCCAGGATGGAGCAGAGCAGGATGACGATCACGTCCACGAGGCCCTTATGTTGGAGCACCTTGAAGTAGTAGAAGATGCACGCCGCGATGAGCACCCAGAGGATGGCGAGGAACTTGCCCTGCTGGAACAGGTAGGTCTTGCACGTGTGCCAGATGATGTCGGACACCTCGTGCATGGACTGGTGGACCTGGAGCGCCTTGGTCTGCTGATACTGCACCCAGCCGTAAATCGTCCCCAGCGCGCACACGACGATGCCGAAATACATCAGCGCGTAGCCGCTGACCGTGCTGCCGAAGAGCTTGAACGACACCTTGGCCAAGTCCGGCAGGTTGATGTCCGCCTCGCCGGCCAAGGCCGGCAGGGAGGCGAGGAAGGTGACGAGAAGAAACCCGAGGAACCGCGATTGACCTTTCAGCATAATGAGTCGTGTGGACTGAGTTTTGTCAGCGCGGAAGCGTTGTCGGCTCGACGCTGTATCTGATTTTGTTCGGTGACAGGCCAGTGAGTAAAGGGAAGCCAGGCGAGGGTCAAGCCTGATTCCGAGCAAGGACGCAAAGACGCGGAAGCAAAATCAGTTGGGCGGGTAGGGCGCGCCTGTCCCCAGCGCGCCGCTGAAGCGTTCGGATGCCCAACCGGCGCGCTGAGGACAGCGCTCCCTACCGCTCCGGTTCCCTCTCCCTTCCTCGGAGGAGGGGAGCGGGTCGGGGTGAGGGGTTACGGGCTTCGGCGCAAGTGGCCGCACCCCTCATCCGGCCTGCGGCCACCTTCTCCCCGCCTCCGAGGAAGGGAAGAAGGCGCGCGCCGTTGCCGTCAGGTTCCCTTGACCTTTGCGCCTTGGCGTCCTTGCGTTCAGCCTAGATTCCGCAGTTGAAAACCATCCCCCCGGTGACAAACCACTAACCGGCACTCACTTGCACTAATGAAACCCGGCCAGCGGCCTTCACCCTGCTGGTGAACCCGTTCCGGGGCCTCTGATTAGCCGGAACCATTCCTTCAAAACCACGAAGGCACAAAGAACACGAAGGCTGGGCAAGGGAAGCTGAGGTTTTGCGAAGGCGGGGAAGACGCACCAAACGGTGGGGTTGGCTTGGTTGAGCAACCTCGCTTATGCGCCTGTGCTTTGTGTCCTTTGTGTCCTTTGTGTCCTTTGTGGTTCAAACCAACTGCATGGATTCGGATTAGTGCGGGTCAGTGCCAGTTAGTGGTTTCCTTCGGTGGCCCTTTCTTTAGCTGCGGTTTTTAGGTTCATTCCCCCGACCCAAAAAGCCGGTGCCCGCGCGGCGCCGCTTGGGGACGGACTCCGACTGGCTGGGCGGGCAGTCCGATGCCTTGGGGAGCCGGAGCGATGGGCTGGGAAGCCACCCCGACGCCTTGGGAACACATCCCGACGGCCTGCTTGAGCACGTTGGCGGCTTGGGGAGGCACTTCGACGCCTTGAGGAGCCATGCCGATGGTTTGGGGAGGCAGGTCGGTAGCCTGGGGAGGCAGGTCGGTAGCCTGGGGAGGCAGGTCGGTGGTTTGGGAAGGCAGGTCGGTGGTCTGTGGAGGCAGGTCGGTAGCCTGGGGAGGCAGGTCGATGGTTTGGGGAGGCAGGTCGGTAGCCTGGGGAGGCACGTCGGTAGCCTGGGGAGGCACGTCGGTAGCCTGGGGAGGCACGTCGGTAGCCTGGGGAGGCACGTCGGTGAGGTCCAAGTGCCTTCCCAGACGGTTTTTACGCGGTTTTAGCCGATGGGGGTCAAAACTCAGGCCGTCGGTGGTCAAAAAGAGACAGTTGGAGGCTCTAAAGCAGCGCCTGTTGCTTACTTGCGGCTTCTGCCTTGGCCTTCTTGAAGTTCAGGTCCGGCTCGTAGTCCGGGGTGCTCGGGGCGCTGGGTGCCGGACCAGAGTCCGGCGTCACGCCCGGCCCCGTGCGAGCGATCAAACGCTGACTTCCGAGGCTGCCGCCCTTTGAAAGTCACCGAACCGCAACGCCAGCGTCGGCAGCACGAGCAGGTTCAGCACGGTGGAGGTAATCAAGCCGCCGAGAATCACGATGGCCATCGGGCCTTCGATCTCCGCGCCGGCTTCGCCCGAGTGCATCGCCAGCGGCAGCAGGCCCAGGCCGGTCACGAGCGCGGTCATGAGAATGGGGATGAGCCGTTCGCTCGCCCCGCGCAACGCGCACTCGAGTCCCCACGCCCTGCCTTCGGCGGTGACGAGGTGTTCGTAATGCGAAATCATCATGATGCTGTTGCGCATCGTGATGCCGAAGAGCGTCACGAAGCCAACGAGCGAGCCGATGTTCAGCGCGCCGGCATCGGCGTCGAACAGGCCGGCGAGCACGACGAACAGCGCGCCGCCGACGAGCGCGAAGGGCACGTTGGCCAGCACGAGCAGGAGGTTGCGCACGCTTTTGAACACGACGGAGAGGAGCAGCAGGATGCCCACCGCCGCGATGCCGGAGTGCAACAGGATTTGCCGTTGCGCCGCCGCCTGCGCCGTGGCCGCGCCGCCGTATTCGGGATAAACACCACGCGGGAATTTCACCTTGTCCGTGATTTGCTTCTTCGCGTCCTCGACAAACGAGGCGACGTCGCGCCCCTGCGGGTCTTGGTCGCGGCTCGCGACGTTGCACGTCACGGTCTGCCGGCGGCGCGCGCCCTCGTGCGAGATGAGCGCGCGGCCCGTCGCGGGATAAATGTCGGCCAGTTCGCGCAGTGGCATCCGCAAGCCCTGCGCGTTGCGGAGCAGCAACTCACCAATCGCCTCCGGCTCGCGGCGGGCGTCGGCCGCGAGAATCACCACCACGTCGCTGACCTGGCTGCCGCGAAACGTCTGCGCCACGACCGTGCCTTGGAACGCCGTCTGCACGGCTTCGAGCACCTCGACGGGGCGGAAGCCGAACTGCGTCAGCCGGTCGGGCCGCAGCTTCACGACGCGCCGCGGGCCGCCGGGCGGCGACTTGAGCTGCACGTCCTTCGCCCCGGGAATTTTCTCCAAGACCTTCGCCACTTCGCCGGCCTTCGCGTCGAGCGCTTCGAGGTCGTCGCCGAAGACGTTCACCACCACCTGCGCCGTCTCGCCGGAGATGCTCTCGCTGATGCGGTCGCCGAGGAAGGTCAGCACCTCGAACTGGAGGCCGGGATACTTGCCGAGCAGCGCGCGGATTTCCTTCATCAAGACCTCTTGCTCCTCGCCGGGGGTGCCGGGCTTCAGATCGACGTGGAACTCACTGCGGTGCGGGCTGAACGTGTCCTCACCCGCCTCCGCGCGCCCCGCCTGCTGCTCGACCGTCGCGATGCGCTCGTCCTTCAGCAGCTCGTCGGAAATCTGTCTGCCGATGCGCAGCATCTCTGAGAGCGACGTGCCGGGCGCGGCGGAAACTTGCAGCACGAAATGCCCTTCGCGGAACTCGGGCAGAAACTCCTTGCCCAGGCCGGGCAACTTCAGCGCCGCCGCCGCGCACACGAGCACGACCGCCGCGATGACGAGGTTCGGCGACTTCGCGATGCGGCCCAGC
>JAYTIO010000296.1:0-1813 GCA_043731805.1 Pedosphaera sp.
CCTCCAGCGTCCGCCACACCAGCCCGCGCAGCCACCGCTGCGACAAGCCCTCCGTCAGCGGATACACCGGCACGATGCGGTGCAGGTGCGTGGACGCCTCGTCACCCGACTCGACAATCTCCGTCTCGGGATGGTCCATGGTGCGTGGCTTGAGGGAGAGCAGTTTCCCGTGGACGAAGACTTCGTCGCCCACGCGGAACTTGTCCGCGAGCCAAGGCAGGTTCCACCAACGGCAGTGCAAGCGCCCGGTGCCATCGTCGAGGATGAACTCGAACGTGGACTTGGTCTTCTTGGAGTAATAGTTCGTGCCCTGCGCGACGATGCGGCCCAGCACGGTGGCGGGGACTTTCAGCGGCAACAGCCCGATGCTCCAGCCGGTGCGGCGGTCCTCGTGGCGGCGCGGTTGAAGCAGGAGCAAGTCCTCGACGGTCGCGACGCCGAGCTTGGCGAAGAACTCGACGTGCTTCGGCCCGACGCCGCGCAAGGCGGTGACGGGCCGGGCGAGGGGATGGAGTTCGTCGGACACGCGGGGGAACTTACGGGAGGACGGCGGCGCGTTGAAGCCGGAACACGCGCTCGGGAGTGCGGTGGCAGAGCGCCGTGCGACATCGCTTTCGGTCGCCGACAGGTAGGGTTCGACGGAGTCTCACCCTACCGGTTTTTGGCGTCGCCGCTGCGCTCTGCCGCCGCACTCCATAGCGTCCGTGGCGAATCAAAATTTTGTTTGCCGCGTCCCGCCGCACCCCGCAGCTTTGCGCCTCGTTTAATCATGCGAAACACTTTGTTGCCCCCGCTCGTTCTCACCGCCGCCTTGACCCTGTCCGTCCTCCCGCTCGACGCCGCCGATGCGAAGAAGGACGCGAAAGACCCAAAAAAGGAAAAGGCCGCACCCAAGCCCAAGCCCGCTGGCACGCAGTGGGACGCGATGGACCTCGGCGCGTTCTACAGCGGCGGCTTGCAAGTGCCCGGCGAGAAAAACGACATCTTCCGCCCCGCACTCAAGGGCTTGAACATCAAGCTCGGCCACGACGCGGCGGTGTGCTTTGACACGGAGCGGCTGCGCTTCGGCCTCGGCTGGCGCGGCGGCTTCGTGAAACTGCCCACGGGCCGCGAGGGCTTGGAAGGGGTCGCGTCGCCGGTGGGGGAAGTGGCCTTCAAGGCCGAGGTGCTGCCCGGTTGGGCGGACGCGCGCGGTGCCTTCATCGAGCCGAAGCCGCCGGAGAAAGAAGGGCGCGAACTCGTCTCCCATGGCCCGTTGCCGAAGGACTGGGCCAAGTGGCGAGGCCTCTACGTGAACGGCCAGCAGGTCGTTCTCAGCTACACGGTTGGCCAGGTCGGCGTGCTTGAATTGCCCGGCTACGAGGCGGCGAACGAGGCGTTCACTCGCACCATTCACCTCGAAGCGTCGGCCCCCGCGCTGAAACTTCTCCTCGCCACGGACACGAAGCTCAAGGCCAGCCACAACCTCGCGGGCGGGATGGTGGAGACCACGGCGCAGGGCTGGCTGGTGTTGCACGTCCCAGCGACCAAGACGCCGATGACCTTCGTCGTCGCGCTCTCGGCGAGCGGTGCCGCGCCCAAGGCCAGCACGGCAAATCTCCCCGCGCTCACCAAGGGCGGTGCGGCTCAGTGGACACCCGCCATCGAGACTGCCGGCGTGCTCGGCAAGGGCGACGGCGCTTACACCGTGGACACGCTCACCATTCCCGACGGTAAGGCCAACCCGTGGAATTCCTGGGTGCGCACCAGCGGCTTCGACTTCTTCGCGGACGGCACGACGGCGGCCATTTGCAGCGTCAGCGGCGACGTGTGG
>JAYTIO010000297.1:0-2202 GCA_043731805.1 Pedosphaera sp.
GTGCAAACCGAGTCCGACACCCCGCCATAAGCGCCTGGCGAGTCACAAAACGGAGGTCACAACTGTGGAAATCACCCATTTTTCAAGAAACTGCTAGGTCTTACTGTGACCGGAAATCAAGTGCTACTCAGTTGGCCGAGCAACGCTACGGGATTTAATCTCGAAAGCTCAACTTCATTGACAGCTTCGTCATGGCAATCTGTTTGGTCGGCACCAGTCATTGTCGGTGGTAAATACACAGTTACGGAGACGATGTCAGGGAGCGGCAAGTTTTATCGGTTGAAGAAACCTTAAAATCGCCCAATGCCCTTGCCGGTGTTGCGACCCCCAAGAGTTAAGGATCGGTTCGCAGGCCCTCACTCGAAGAAGAACTCCTGCCTTCGCAGCAGATACGTCACCACCGCGCGCCCGGCGCGCACGGTGTAGTTCGGGTCGGGCACGGGCTGCTCGAGGTTTTGGCGGCAGTCGTCATTTTCCTGCTTCTCGAAACCTTTCTTCGCCGCCGCATAGCTTACGCCGCACCCCGTCCCGCAGGGACATCTGAGAATAGCCCGGCGTTTCAACGCCGGGACCCCCGTTCGGAATCCGCCAAAGTCCCGAAGGGACGGCTGACACACCTCGTATGAAGCGGTTCTGCCGCCCCTCCGGGGCTTTGCCGTTGGGGCCGATTTCCCACGGCTGAAGCCGTGGGCTATTGTCAATCGTCCCTCCGGGACGGGCGCGAGGAGGTTTTACCGGGCGTCGTCAATCTCCTGCTTCTGCAAGCCTTGCGTCCCCACCGCGTCCCTCACGGCATCCGTTCCGCAGGGGCGGCTGCGTCCGAACTCCGAAGGCACTTTCTCACTTTCCCACCCTCCCACTTTCCCCTACTTTCCCCGCTCATGTTCGACCTAGTGAAAGTCCAGTTAGTCGCCACCGCCGAGAAGCTCGCGCAGTTACGGAGGTTTCTTTGACTTGCCCGGCACGCAGAAACGCCTAGCCGAGTTGGACTCCGTGATGGCGCAGGAGTCGTTTTGGAACAACCGCGAGCAGGCGCAGAAGGCCATTGATGAGGCCAACGCCCTCCGCAAGAAGCTGGACCCGCTCCTCGCCGCCGAGAAGCAGATGGACGACTTCCGCATGATGGTCGAGTTGGGCGAAGCCGAGCCCATCGAAGCCCAGCCACCCGTCCTCCGCGACCTCACGCGCGACCTCGACAAGTTCGTCAAGGAACTCGACGCGCTGGAACTGAGCTTTCTCCTCAAAGGCCCGCACGATAAGAACGGCTGCATCCTCAGCATCAACGCCGGTGCGGGCGGCACCGAGGCCCAAGACTGGGCGTATATGCTCCAGCGGATGTATCAGCGCTGGGCCGAGCTGCGCGGCTGGAAGGTGGAAGTCACCGACATTCTCCAGGGCGAAGTCGCCGGTGTGAAGAGCGCGACCATGACCATCGAGGGCGAGAACGTTTACGGCTTCGCCAAGGCCGAGCGCGGCGTCCATCGGCTCGTCCGCATCTCGCCCTTCGATTCGAACGGCCGCCGGCACACGAGCTTCGCCAGCGTGGACGTCATCGCGGAGATTGAGGAAGCGGGCGACATCGTCATGAACCCGATTGACCTGAAGACCGACACCTTCCGCTCAGGTGGCAAGGGCGGGCAGAACGTGAACAAGGTCGAGACCGCCGTCCGCATCACGCACATGCCCACCGGCATCGTGGTCGCGTCGCAAGGCCAGCGCTCCCAGCACCAGAACCGCGCGACGTGCATGAAGATGCTACTAGCCAAGCTCTACGCGCTGCGCGAGGACCAGCAGAAGTCCGAGATGGAACGCTTCTACGGCGAGAAGGGCGCGATTGGTTTCGGCCAGCAGATTCGCAGCTACGTCTTCCAGCCCTACCGCATGGTGAAGGACCTCCGCACCGGCGTGCAAACCAGCAACGTGCAGGCCGTGATGGACGGAGCGCTCGACGACTACGTGAACGGCTGGCTCCGCGCCGGCTGCCCGGCGAAGCGGATGCAGGGCGTGCTGGAAGAAGAAGAGTAAGCAGTGTTCAGTGTTCAGTATTCAGTATTCAGTCCGGCACTTGACCAGCGCGGGCTGAGGAGCGACAAACAGCCCATGAACATGGAAGTCATCAAGAAGCAAGTGGTCGGCCCTGGGCCGTTCATCATCCGCACTTCCGACGGCAAGGAATACACGGTGCCGCACGGTGAGTTCGTC
>JAYTIO010000298.1:0-4674 GCA_043731805.1 Pedosphaera sp.
TAGCGCTTGAGGATGCGGCAGTGGTCGGCGGTGAGCGCGGTGCCTTGCGGGGCGACGACGTTCTTCACGTCGGCCATGAAGCAGGCGATGAGGTCGAGCTGGCCTTCGCAGATGATGGCGCAGTCCTTGTCGGCGACGGCGCGCTTGGACTTGTCCAGGCCGAAGATGACGCGGCCCTTGGTGAAGATGGGCGTCTCCGGCGAGTTGACATACTTCGCGGACTTCTCGTCGCCCGCGAGCACTCGCCCGCTGAAGCCGACGACGCGGCCCTGCTCATCGCAGATGGGGAACATGAGGCGGCCCCGAAAGCGGTCGTAGAAATGGTCGGCTCCTTCCTTGCGGATGATGAGGCCGCCGCGCTCGACCAGCGCGAGGTCGAGGCTCTTGGACTTCGCCCAGTTCACCGTGTCGTCCCACAGGTCGGGCACGTAGCCGAGGCGGAAGAGTTTCACGGCCTCGGCGGAGACGCCGCGTTTGGCGAGGTAGTCGCGGGCGATTTGGCCGGCGGCGTCATTGGCGAGCGCGGTCTGCCAGCGCTTGCAGATTTCCTCGTGGAGGTGGAGGAGGGATTCCTTCTCGCCGCGCGTCTGCTTGGCGTGCGGGTTGTCCTCGAACTCGAGGACGATGCGCGCGCGCTCGGCGAGGCGGCGGACGGCCTCGATGAAGGGCAAGTTCTCGTGTTCCTTGACGAAGGTGAACACGTCGCCGCCCTTGTGGCAGCCGAAGCAATGGAAGATCTGGCGGCCTGGGTTGACGTTGAAGCTCGGGGACTTCTCGCGGTGGAAGGGGCAGAGCGTGACGAAGTTCGCGCCGGCGCGCTTGAGCGGGCCGAGGTAGCCGCCGATGACGTCCACGATGTCGCTGGCCGCGCGGATTTCCTCGAGCTTCTGCGGTGAAATGAGACCAGCCATCGGGGGGAGCGTTCTGGGTTTGGAGTTTTGAGTTTTGAGTTCGAGCTGGGTGGCCGGACGCGAAACTCAAAACCCAGAACTCCGAACCCCGAACCCGTTAGTTCTTCTCCGGCGGCGTGGGCGGCGGCGTGGGCTTGGTCGGGTTGGTTACCTCGTCGAGCACGCGTTGCTGCTGTTTGCCGATGGTGTTTCGACTCGGGGCGGCCTTGGCGTAGCCCACGGGCGTGATGAGCTGGTGCGAGAGATACTGGCGGATGTAGGGGCCGGAGAAGCTCTCGTAGAACGCCATGCCGTGGAGCATTCCCCACGTCGGCACGAGGACCACGCCGACTTCCTTCTCCTGAGACTTACGCTCGGCGGCAAGCTCGGCGGCGGTGAAATTACGCGCGTGGAGCAGCGCAAGCAGGGAGAGCCAGATGCAGGCGTAGCGAATCGCGCCGGCCATCATGCCCAGCGTGTATTCCCAACTGCCGAAGAAATCGCTGTCCACAAGTTTGTTGCCCACGCTCTTGCTGAGGAAGGAGAAGAGGATGGAGACCCCGATCATCACCAGAATGTAGCCGCCCATGTTCGCCCACAGGCGGGGCACTTTGCCGGCGACGAGCAATTCGCCCACCATCGCGTAGAGGAAGCCCGCCGCGACGATGATGACGAGCCATTGCAGGAACCCGAGCAACTCCTCCGAGATGCCGCGCACCTTGCCACGCCAGAGGCCCAGACCGACGGCGATGATGAGCAGCACATCGAACAGCCCGACGTCCGGCCCGGCGGCGGCCGTCTCGCCGGCTTTCGTCGCGGCCTTGGTGGCGGTCTCGGCGGCGGCGGCGAGCATCGGAGTCAGTCCGTGTAACCAGTTTCCAACTTCAACTTGCATGGCAGCAACTTGGCGCGACAGGACGGTAAAAAAAAGGGGAAATGTGGGGCTGGCGCGCGGGCGGTCCCCGCCCGCAGCAGCAGCGCCCGCGCCCGCGCGCTAGAGAGTTCTGAACGTTTCCTGGCCGGCGCCCGCGCTCCGGGGGGGGCGGGCCGGGCGCAGCGTCCGCCGCCCGTCACGGATTCTCCCGCAGCCAGAAGCGGATGGCGGTGGCTTGCGGGTGTTGCGGGCGGAGGTCTAGCACGCGGAGGTAGTGCGGGCGGGCTTTCGCGGGCTGTTTGAAATCCTGCGAGTAGAGGTTCGCGAGGACGAAGTGCGCACCCGCGTCGTCCGGGGATTTTTCAAGCAACCGCTCCAGTTCGAGGGCGGCGTCGGGCAGGTAGCCGCCGCGCTGGAGGGCGAGGGCGAAGTTGAAGCGGGCACTGGCCGAGTCGGGTTCCAACGCCAGCGCGGTCTCGTAGGCGGCGGTGGATTTTAACAGGTCGCCCATCTGCGCGGCGACGATGCCGAGGTTGTGGTAGGCCTCGAAGAAGGCGCCGTCGGCGCGCAGGGCGCGCTGGTAGGCGGCGGCGGCATCGCTGTGCTTGCCGATGCGCTGCATGGTGAGGCCCTGCGCGAAATGGGGCTGGGCATCCGCACGCGTGCCGGCGGTGGGCGCGGCGGGCGAGAGATAGGAATAGCGCGGACCGGTCCAACCCGGAGCGGGGGCGGCGCTCTCGCGCGGCGGCGCGGGCGGGGCGGACCGGACGACGGGGACGACAGGTTCCGGCGGGGCGGGCTTGGGAAGGACGACGACGGGCACGGGCACCGGCGGCGGCGGAGTGGGCTTGGGCGGGACGACGGGCGGCGGCTCCGGTTTCACGACCATCGCGACGACGACGGGCGGCTTGGCGGGAGCGGGCTCCGGCTTCTTCGAGACCACCACGGTCTCGACCGGGGGCAAGGGCTTGGGCAGCGGCGGCGGCTCAGGCTTGGGCGCGACGACCACGGCGACGGGCGGGTTCGTGGGCACGGTGACAACGGGTTTGGGAGCGGGCTTGTTCGGCGAGAGCTGCGCCTCCAAGTGGGCCACGACCCGCTGGATGGTTTCGAGGTTGTCCACCGGCGGGTTGAGCGCGAAGAAGGATTTGTATTTCTCCAGCGCGAACGGCCGCTGGTCCACCGGGCGGGGCGGCAGGTAGAAGTGCGAAACGAGCGCGGCATTGAAGAGCGCGGGCGCGTAGCTGGCCTGTTGCTGGCTGCCGCTGTTGAAGGCGAGGAAGGCGTCGGCGAAGCGGGGCGGCGTGCGGAAGACCTGCACGATGCCCAGGGTGTTCCAGACTTCCGGCTGCTTGGGATTGAGCGCGAGGGCCGCGCGGTAGCTCTTGTCTGCCGCGTCGAACTGCCGCGCGAGCAACTCGGCCCGTCCGCGCTTGAGCCAGCCGTCCAGCGCCTTGGGCTGCGCCAACGTGTAGGCGGCGAACTCGTTGGCGGCGGGACCGGGTTGGTTAATCTCCAGCAGCAGGCAGCCGAGATTGAAGCGCGCGGGGGCGAGGTTTACGTCCACTTCGAGCGCCTTGCGGTAGGCGCGGAGGGCGTCGTTGGGGTGGCCGGCGTGGTGGCTGGCGAGGCCGAGATGGTTCCAAGCCTGGGCGTTGCGCGGGAGTTGGAGCGTGGCCTCGGTGAGCGGCGCGAGAGCTTCGTTGAACTTGCCTTCGTTGATGAGCCGCTCGCCGGTCAGCAACGCGCGTGGCCCCGGCGGCGTGCAAGCCGCGAGCAGGCCGAGTAGCGCGAGGGAAAAGAGCCTTCCAACGGCGACGCACTTTTGATTGGTCAGCATCGTGACCGTCGGTAACATCCGCCGCTCGCAGTGTCAAGAAACGCACAGGAAAACGCGGGGAAAAGCTGGTTTGCGGAAGCAAACGCGGTGACGGGAGAGCTTGGGGAAAAGCTCCCAGCTCCCAGCTCCCAGCTCCCTGGAAGCTCCCAACCCCAAGCTCCAAAGGCGACGCGCGGTGGCTGGAGCCGGAACGCGTTTGCGCTGGCTGGCGCTCCCTTTAACGCAGAGGCGCGGAGGAACGCAGAGGGCGAACCAATCAACGGCGTTCCCCGCTTGGTGGCCTTCGTCGGTCTCTGCTCTGCGAATCTTTGCGTCCTCTGCGTCTCTGCGTTAAAGGGAGCGCCAGCTACCACCGCATCCTTCGGGTCGCGGTGGCGCGCGCTTGGGCTGTGGAGCTGGGTGTTTCTTTGGAACTTGGCGCTTGGCCTTTGGAGCTTCGCCGCCGCCCCGCCGCTCACCGCTCCGCCACAACTCCCTCACGCCCGCGTCGTCGTCGTGCAGGACGCGCAGGCCCTGGTCGCCTTCACCCCGCGCCCGGACATCGTGCGCGGCATGGTGGAGCGCGGCATCCTGGCCCACACCGGCAAGGCGACCATCGCCGACGCGTGGCGCAGCGTGGTGAAGACCAATGACGTCGTCGGCTTGAAAGTCTTCTCCGCACCCGGCCACACGAGCGGCACCCGGCCAGCGGTCGTCGCCGCCGTGGTGGAAGGCCTGCTCGCCGCCGGCCTGCCGCCCAAGAACATCGTCATCTGGGACCGGCAACTCGTGGACTTGCGCATCGCGGGCTACTTCGAACTAGCGGAACGCTACGGCGTGCGCATCAGCTCCGCCGCGAGCGCGGGCTGGGACTTGCAGACCTATTACGAGAACTCGCTGCTCGGGAACCTCATCTGGGGCGACGCCGAGTTCGGCCAGAAGGGCGACGGCATCGGGCGCAAGTCCTACGTCGCGAAGCTCGTCGCGCGCGAGCTCACGCGGCACATCAGCATCGCGCCGCTGATGAACCACAACCTCGCCGGCGTGAGCGGGCACTTTTGCAGCCTCGCGCTGGGCAGCATGGACAACAC
>JAYTIO010000299.1:0-4938 GCA_043731805.1 Pedosphaera sp.
CGGCACGCCGGTGATCTTGAACGAGCCGTCCTTGCCGCTGACCGCGTGGAACGGGGTCTCAAAGACGCTCACGTAGGAGAACATCCACGGATGCACGTCGCACTTGAAGCGGAGGAACTTCTCGGCCTTCGGGAAGGCGAACTCCAGCGGCGAGCCACCGGGCAGCATGGCTTTGTTCGTTTCCTTGTTGCCGTCCACGGTCGGGGTCGGATGCACGTTGTGCATGGCGGGGTCGGAGTTCAGCACTTTGATGGGCTGGTTGATCGTCGCGGAGTTGACGTAGGGCACATACTCGCAGCCCTTCTGGTCAATGACGACCGGGGCTGCCGCCGCCGCGCCGCCCTTGGCACCTTCGAGATAAACCACCACGTCGGACAGGCCACCGGAGGCGTCGGCGACGTAGAAGCGAGTGGTCATCTTGCCCGCGTGCAGCTTGCCGCAGGCCGGGTCCACGGAGATTTCCTTCTCCGGAGGAGGCGTGCCCTTGAGGGAGATTTTGCCGGTGACATCGCCCGCCGAGGCGGTGCTGGCGACGACGATGGCGGTGAGGGTCAGGATCAGGGATTTCATGTTCGTATTTGAGTGTTGTCCAAATTGACGCCGACCCAGTTCGGGCCGACTGCCAAAGTGGACGGAGAGTAGTGACCCACCATTCGCGGTCAAGAGGGCCGGTGCGTTTTCACCGGCTCTGTTGCGAGGGAGTCGGGAGGCTTATGGGAAACCCGGAGGGCGGTGGGTAAACATTTCAGCCGGAAGCCTCGCGCAAAGGCCGTCCCGTTCCGTTCCAGTTCAAAACGGAACCTCATCGTCCGCCGCCCGCAGTTCGCCCATCACCTGCGCCATCTTCAACGCCGTCTGGGCCGCTTCTGCGCCGCGATTGAACTCCTTGCTCAGGCACCGCACCCGCGCCTGCTCCTCGCTGGTGAAGACCAGCACCTCGTGGATCATCGGCACCCCGGTCTGGATGGCGATTTGCGACAGCGCCTGGGTGACCGCCTCGCCGACGTGCTCCGCGTGGGAAGTCTGCCCTTGCAGGATGACGCCCAGGCAAATCACCGCGTCCCAACCCGGCCACTGCCGGGCCAGCGCGCCCGCCACGACGGGAATCTCAAACGCCCCCGGAACCCGCACCACCCGCACCTCCGCCGCCCCGGCCTGCTTCAGTTCCGCCTTCGCCGCACGGAGCATCCCGCCCACGTAGCGGGCGTTGTATTCTGAGGCGACGATGGCGAACCGCCCTGCGACTGCGCGGGGCGTGGCAACGTTTTTGCGAACTGGTTTCAACATGCCGGCCATTCCGGGAGCCGTCCGCCGGGGAGTCAATCCGAATTCCGCTGCTCGCTGTGTCGAATCGAGTTTCACGACTCCCTGCTGTGTTGAGGTAGGTGGACCATTTCCCCTCCTCCGCTTCTTTGCGTCTTTGCTTTGAAATGTCTTTCTCCATCATCGCGTTCGCATGCTGACAATTCCGAGTGAAATGCAGGCCGTGGTCTATCGCGGAGTGAACGACCTCCGCGTCGAGACCGTGCCCGTGCCGCGCGCCGGCGCGAGTGAACTGCTCGTGCGCGTGGCCGTGTGCGGCGTCTGTCCGACCGACATCAAGAAAATCCACCACGGCACCGTCGCGCCGCCGCGCATCTTCGGCCACGAGACCGCTGGCACCATTGTGAAAATGGGCGCGCGCGTGCGCGGCTTCCGCGTCGGCGACCGCGTGGCGTTGCACCATCATGTGCCCTGCCTGACCTGCCACGCCTGTCGGCACCGGGCCTTCGCGCAATGCCCGCAATACAAACGCACCGGCATCACCGCCGGCTTCGAGCCGGCGGGCGGCGGCTACGCGGAATATGTGCGCGTCATGTCTTTCTGCCTGCCCGGCGTCGTGAAAATCCCGGCCAAGAACTCCTTCCTCGAAGGCGCGCTGCTGGAGCCAGTCAACACCGTCCTCAAAGGCGTCAACCGCCTCGCCGTGCTGCCCGGCGATTGCGTGCTCGTGGCCGGGCAAGGGCCGATCGGCCTGATGTTCACGAAACTCCTTACCTTGCGGGGACTGAAAGTCATTGCCACGGACCTGCTCGCGCCGCGTCTCCAGTTCGCCCGCCGTTTCGGCGCCACGCACGTCCTGCGCGCCGATGCGCCGGACCTGCCCGCACAAATTCATCGCCTCACGCGCGGACGCGGCCTGGACGCGGCCGTCATCGCGGTCCCCGTGGACGCTGCCGTTCAGCAAGCCCTCGCCCTGGTGCGCGGCGCGGGCCAGGTGCTGCTCTTCGCGCACACGAAGCGCGGAACCGCCGCCCCGGTGGATTTCTCCACCGTCTGCGTGGACGAGAAGGATTTATTGGGCAGCTACTCCTCCGACGTGACGCTCCAGCCCGCCGCCGCCCGTCTGGTGTTCTCTCGCCAATTCGATGTGCGTCCCTTGGTCACGCACACTTTTCCCTTGGCGGAGACCGCCGCCGCCGTGGCCCTCGCCGCCACGCCACAACCGGACGCCCTAAAGCTCGTCGTGGACCAGACCTCCCGGCGCGCCTGAGTTCACCAAAAAAGCCACAGAATATGATTCAAACCGATGTAATTCTAACGAAAATCCCTTGCCGGCTGGACTGCGCGCGGCCCGCAAAAAACCGACCCTTCATCTCGGGCATGGCGGCTCCACCGGAGCGATGCCTCACTACGGCAAAGTCCTGATGAAAAAACCGTTGACGGGAAGCCTCCTTTCTGCGAGAAATTCGTTGCACACGAAATAGAGAAAGAAAAAAGACATGAAAACCAAAGCACTTCTTGCCGCCGGGCTGATGATGGCAGCCAGCGCGGCCTCCGCCTCCGCCCAGACCGTGTATTCCGTCAACGCGGTGGGATTCGTCAATGTGGCCATCCCCGCTGCCATATCCGGCAGCCAGCCAAGTTTCACAATCATCGCTAACCCGCTGGAAGCTTCGGATAACACGCTTCCCGCGCTATTCCCGACCGTCCCAAATAACTGCCAGATTTATAAGTTCAACGGCACCAGTTTTGTGAACGTCGGGACATACTTCTTCGGCTGGGACAACACGACCGCTACTTTGGTGCCTGGCGAGGCATTCTTTTTCAAAAATACCGGCGCCGCGTTCACCAATACGTTTGTAGGCAACGTGAAACAGGGAACGCTGGCAACGTCCTTGAGTGCCGGGTTCAATTTGGTGTCTTCGCAGGTTCCTCAGGCTGGACTGCTTGAGCAAGATTTGAAGCTCACACCGGGCAACAATGACCAAGTCTACACATTCAACGCTGCGCTCAACCGATACAATCCAGCTTCCACTTACTTCTTTGGATGGGACACCGAACCCTACATTGACGTCGCGCAAGGGTTCTTCCTGAAAAGATCAACCGCCGGCAGTTGGACTCGTAGTTTCAGCGTGAACCAGTAAAGCATTCAAATTCAGTTAAAATCTAGCTCCGTATGAAAACAAACACACTCGGATCCATCAAACTCGCAATTGTTGCTTCCCTCGCCATCGTTCAGGTCGCTAAGGCAGACTTTGACATCACCTTCGGGATCGGAAATAATTTCCTGAGCAATCCCGTCTTCGACGTTGGAGGCTCGGTTGTAAACACCGCATCCTATCTCTCGGGGACCGCCTACAAGGGGCAACTCTACGTCGGGGCAGATGCGGGGTCGCTCACCAAGCTTGGGACCGGTGGTCTTGTAATCACGGCCTCTGGGAACGTGGATGGCATCAGAACCTTCCTGACGTCCGGAGGAGCTGGTTTTATCAACGGCGGTGCTTTCACCGTCACGTCTGGCACTTTCAACGCGGGTTCTTCCGCTGTCTATCAAGTCCGCGTTTGGGAGGCTGCCTATTCATCTTTTGAAGCAGCCGCTCTAGTTAACAATGCGAAAATCGGATCGTCCGCTGTGACCGCGATTACCTTGGGTGGGACAACCACTGGGGCTACTCCTGTGCTGATAACGGCTAAGGCCGACCTCCACGGTGCGTTTGGGCTCACTACAGTTCCCGAACCCGCTACGCTTGCCCTCGGCATCTTCGGTGCCGCTGGAATGCTCTTCCGCCGCCGCAAATAATTGCTTCAGCACTTTTCCTCTCAAGCCGCCCGGAAACGGGCGGATTTTTTGTTCTCCGTAATTGACATCGGACGGTGCCTGTCTAGGATTGTGTCTGTTCTGGTTGGCCTGTTCGTCTATCGGTTAGGACACGGCCCTCTCAAGGCTGAAAGATGGGTTCGATTCCCATACGGGCTACCAACCTCCCATAAATTCAATAGAAGCAAGGGGTTACCTCACTTCAAGCAGGCTAAAAAGCCTCTAGTGCTAACACTGTTACTCGTGTCTGGGGTGTTTCCGGAGATTCAACGGTGAGGTTTTGAGAGGTGATTGGTGAAGGTAGTGAGGGATTTTCGGGTAGGGATTTTCCGTTTCAACCTCGCCTCACTTCATCCGATGTGTGCCAGGGTGCTTTTTGGGCCAGGGAGCGAACCGAGTGGCGATGGAGGTTGGTGACGGCGTTGCGGAGCAATCGGCGGGTCGCCAAGCGGATTGCCGGGGGGCGTTGGGTTTGCGCTGGCGGTGGCGGTCTTCCTGCCAGGCGCTGGCATCGCGTTTGTGGTGGTTGCGGTTTTCCACTGACCAGTGTTCGCGCACGGCGCGGGTCGCGCGGAATTTTTCTTGGACCGGGAGGCTGGAGAGGAAGTGGCGGGTGTGGCTTTTCTGCGTCTGGAGCGGGTCTTTCTTCTCCGACCAGTCGCGCAGGATCGTGATGGCACAGCGGGCGCCAGGCAGCCCGGCGCTGACGGGGGTGATGGCGGCCACGGCTCCGCGACGCAGGTCCAGCCGCCCGTGCTCGCCTTCCTGGCTCAGGGCAAAAGGGGGGAGCCTTTGAGGGCCTGCTGCGCTGCGGCCAGACGTTTGGAGGTGTTTTCCTTGGTGCCGATGAGGTAGTC
>JAYTIO010000300.1:0-5940 GCA_043731805.1 Pedosphaera sp.
TCCGCCGCGAACGCATGGAAGTCTTCACCGGCACCCGCCTGCTCGCCGCGCAGGTGAAGGACGGCTTGAAGCACGTCACCTTCGAGCACGCCGGCCAGACCCGCACGGTGGCCGCCGAGGAAATCTTCAATGGTCTGGGCCGCGCGCCGAACACCAGCGGGCTCGACCTCGCGGCGGCGGGCGTCGCCACCGACCCACGCGGGCGCATCGTCACCGACGACCGGATGCAGACGGCGGCCCCGCACATCTTCGCCGCCGGCGACTGCACCGGGCCGCACGAGATCGTCCACCTCGCCATCCAGCAGGGCGAGACCGCCGCGCACAATCTCCTCCAGCCGCCGCCGCCCCGCCGCATGGACTATCGGCTCCTCACCAGCGTCGTCTTCACCGACCCGCAGGTCGCTTGCGTCGGCCTCACCGAAGCACAGGCACGGGCGGACGGCCGAGAGTTCATCGTGGCGAGCTACCCCTTCGCCGACCACGGCAAGTCCCTGCTCATGGAAGCCAAGGATGGCTTTGTGAAACTCCTCGCCGACCCGCGCTCCGGCGAAATCCTCGGCGGCGCGTGCGTCGGTCCGGTGGGGGGCGAGCTCATCCACGAGATCGTCGCCGGCATGAGCAAGCACATGACCGTGGCTGAACTCGCCGCACTCCCCCACTACCACCCGACGCTGGCGGAAATCTGGACCTACCCCGCCGAAGAACTCGCCGCCCTGACCGCTGACCGCTCCCTCGCTACCGATACGGCTGGTGCAGCGCCACCTTGGTCGCTCGCTGGCCGCGCAACTTCAGGTTCAGCATCTCCACGCCCACGCTGAAGGCCATCGCGAAGTAGATGTAGCCCTTGTTCACGTGCTGGTGACAGCCCTCAGCCACGAGCATCGTGCCGATGAGAATGAGGAACGAAAGCGCCAGCATCTTGATCGTCGGGTGCCGGTCCACGAAGCCGCTGATCTGCTCCACGTAAATCAGCATCACGATCATGGCCAGGACCACGGCGGTGATCATCACGCCGACCTGCTTCACCATGCCGACGGCGGTGATGACCGAGTCCAGCGAGAAGACGATGTCAATGAGCAGGATTTGGATGATGACGCTCACGAACGTGGGCGCGAGGTGGTTGGTCACGGAACCGTCCTCGCCCTCCAGCTTCTCGTGGATTTCCTTCGTGCTCTTGCCGATGAGGAACAGGCCGCCGACGAGCAAGATCAAGTCCTTGCCCGACACCGCGAGGTCCCAACTGAAGACGCGCGCCTGCCAGAACGGCTTGTCCAGCGAGACCAGCCAGGCGAGCGAACAGAGCAACAGGACGCGCGTGATCAGCGCGAGCGACAAGCCGATCTTGCGCGCCTTGGCCTGCTGCTCCGCCGGCAGCTTGCCGCTGAGGATGGAGATGAAGATGAGGTTATCAATGCCCAGCACGATCTCCAGCAGGGTGAGCGTGCCGAGGCTGATCCAAAGTTGCGGGTCCGACAGCGATTGCCATTCCATAATGCGGCGGAGCGTAGGTGGGGACGCAGCCGTTGCCAACCGGGAACCCCGCTCACAGCGGTGGCACGCTTACTTCCGCACCTCGGGCGTGACCGTGAGTTCCACGCGCTTGCCGTCGCGCAGGACGATCACCTTCACCGGTTGGCCGATCTTCACGGCTTCGATGGCGTAGGTGTAGTCGTAGATGTTGGCGATCTTCTGGCCGGCAAATTCCACGATAATGTCGCCGCCTTTCAAGCCCGCCTTCTCCGCCGGGCTGCCGCCGCGCGTGCCGGAGAGTTTTACGCCCGCCACTTCCTGCGCGTAGTCGGGGATGGTGCCGAGGTAGGCGCGGAGCTGCTCGCGGCCGCCGCCGCCGTCGCGCTTCTCGACCTTCGCATAGGCCGGGCGCTCGGGGCTGGTGGCGAGGTCACTGACCAAGCCGCGCGCGAACTTCGCCACGCGTTCGAGGCCTTCGTAGTTGAGCGTGTCGGGCTTGTCGGCGGGGCGGTGATACTCCTCGTGGCTGCCCGTGAAGAAGGCGATGACGGGCACGTTCTTCGGGTAGAACGGTGTGGTGTCGGTCGGGAGATACGGATCTTCCTGCAAGGTCAGGTTGAAGCCCGCCGCGACGTTGCGCTTCTCGATCAATTTCCGCCACGCGGGGGAGGAGCCGATGCCTTGGAGGTTCAGCTTGTTGTCTCGCAGCCGTCCGACCATGTCGAAGTTCACGTAGGCGACGACGTTGGAGAGCGGGACTGCGGGGTGTTCCGCGAAGTGCGCGGAGCCAATCAAACCGACCTCCTCGCCCGACCACGCGGCGAAGAGCACGCCACGGCGGAACGCGACGGGGTTCATGCGCTGCGATTCGTCGGCGAACGCGCCGGCGAGTTCGAGGAGCCCGGCGGTGCCGCTCGCGTTGTCGTCCGCGCCGGGATGGACTTTGCCTTCCTCATCCTTGCGCGCGAAGCCCCCGGTCTCGCCGTGGCCGAGGTGGTCGTAGTGCGCGCCGACGATGACATACTCGCTGGTGCCCACGGGCGGGAGGTGGGCGAGGACATTGCGGTCGGACTTCTTCACATGCTCGACGGCGGCGGTGAGTTTCACGGAGACACCCTTGAGCGCGAAGGCCCCGTCCGCGTGCGGGTCTTCCTTGTCGAGCGCGGCTTGAATGGCTTTCAAGTCCTTGCCCGCCGTCGCGAACATCCGTGCCGCCACTTCGCCGCTGATGCTGGCGCAGACGATGCCGCTGTGGCTCGCGCCGGTCTCGAAGGTGAGCCGCGCCAGCTCGCCGGGGTTCGGTGACGTGGGGCCGGTGACGACGAGCAGCGCCTTCGCGCCGCGATTGCGCGCGATCAGGGCCTTGTAGCGCAGGCCGGCGTAGCGGTTCAGTTCCTGCCGACGCTTGGGTTCGGCCTCCTCGGGCACGTAGCGCAGGACGAGGACGACCTTGTTCGACACGTCGAGCCCGGCGTAGGAGTCGTAGCCCTCGCCGAGCTTGCCAGGGACGGAAAGGCCGTAGCCGGCGAAGACAACTTCGCCCTCGACGCTGCCGTTCGCGGTGAAGGCGAGCGGGCGGAAGTCCTTGTCGAGCGCGAGCGCGGCGGGGGCGGTGTTGGTGGTGGCGCGGAGCGAAGCGGTGTTCTGGTTCGTCAGCACGCGCACCCCGGAGCTGAACTCGAAGGGCTGGAAGAAGTCGCTTGCTCCTGGCAGCGGCGCGAGGCCGACCAGCTTGAAGTAGTCGGCGATGTAGTTCGCGGCCTTTTGCGCGCCGGGCGTGCCGGTGAGGCGGCCTTCGAGGTCGTCGCTCGCGAGAAAGCTCACTTGCTTACGGAGGTCCTGCTCGCGGATGTCGGGGCCATAGCCTTGCAGACGCGGCAAGTTCTTAGGCGGCTGGGTGTTGGTGATGGGGCCGACGCGCACTTGGAGTGCGGACTGAACACTGGACACTGAAGACTGAACACTTGCCCCGCTCCTCGGCGCAGCCTTGTCCAACGCCGCCAGCGCCGCCGTGTGATTCCAGTCCGCGAGGAAGATTTGCGAGTTCTTCTCCGGCGTGCGGCCGCTGGTCCAGGCGAGCTTCTTGCCGTCGGGCGAGAAGACGGGCAGGCCGTCGAAGCCGTCGGTGTAGGTCACGCGCACGGGTTCCTTCGTGCCGAGCGCGTCCACGAGGAACAGCTCGAAGTTCGCGAAGCCGAGCTTGTTCGCCGTGTAGATGACGTATTGACCGGAAGGGTGGAAGTAGGGCGCCCAGGACATCGCGCCGAAGTCCGTGAGGCGGCGCACGTTGGAGCCGTCGAGCTTCATCGTGTGGACGTCGGCGGTGTCGCCCTTCTCGGTGAAGCGCCGCCAGAGGATGCGTTGGCCATCGGGGGAGAAGAAGGGGCCGCCATCGTAGCCGGGCGTGCGGGTGAGGCGGCGGACGTTCGAGCCGTCGGCCTGCATCAGGTAGATGTCGCCGAAGTAGGCGGGGTCCGTCTGCATCCGCTTGCGGTCCTCGGGCGGGAGGTTTTCCAGCGGGAACGCGTGGCGCATGGAGCAGAAGACGATGAGCTTTCCGTCCGGCGAATAGCTGCCCTCGGCGTCGTAGCCGGGCGCGTCGGTGAGGCGGCGGACGTTGGAGCCATCGCGCTTGGACACGAAGAGTTCCATGCGGTCGTCGTAGTCCCAGGCGTAGCGGCGGGACTTACCGGTGGCGCGGAAGTCGAGTTCGGTCTTCTGCTTCGCGAGTGCCTCCGGGTCCACGTGCGTGCTGGCGAAGAGCACGTCGTCGCTGCCGGGGCGCAGGAAGGCGCAGGTGGTCTTGCCGGTGCCGGGGGAGACGCGGCTCACGTCGCCTGACTCCAGATTCAGCAGGTAGATTTGGTAGAAGGGATTGTCCGCCTCGCGCTCGCTTTGGAAGACCATGAACTTGCCGTCGGCGCTGAAGTAACCTTCGCCACTGCGGCGGCCTTCGTAGAGGAGCTGGCGGGTGTGGGTGAGGAACTGGGCTTCCTTCGCCGCGTCTTGGGCGCGCGACGCAGGGAGCGCGGCGGTGCAGGCGACGAGGAACAGGCAGAGACGTGTGCGCATGGTGGAGATGGACGTTTGCAACGGGCGGGATGGTGAAAGGCGTTTCGAGGAAGTTCAACGGCGGAAGAATCGCTCGCGTTCGGCGACCCGCTGCGTAGCGTGAGCCCATCCGACCGATGAATTGCTCACTCCTTGCCTCGCTCCTCCTGTTGGGGCTGACGACTTTCGCCGCCGCGCAACAGCCGCCGAGTTTGCCCGAGTCGCAGCCGCTCGTGCTCCCGACCATCCGAGAAGTCTCCCCCGGCGTCTTCCAAGTCGGCGGCGTGAAGCTGGAGAAGGCCGCGCGCCGCGTGTCCTTCCCGGCCAAGGTCAACATGACCAACGGCCCCATCGAATACCTGCTCGTCACGACGCTGGGCAAGAC
The DNA here is from genome assembly GCA_043731805.1 of Pedosphaera sp. Lineage (GTDB taxonomy): Bacteria > Verrucomicrobiota > Verrucomicrobiia > Limisphaerales > SXTU01 > SXTU01. The sequence goes on from JAYTIO010000300.1 coordinate 4,907, forward strand.
GCACGAGAGCGTGCTCGCCACGGACCTCGAGCCGCAGCACTTGCAGGTCGCGATGCTGCTGCTCGGCGCGAAAGGGATGCCGGCCTCTGCCCTCACCAACGCCCCGACCGGCGGCCCCATCACGCAAGGCGCGGGGCGGAACCCGCCACTCCCGGGCGAGCCGGTCTTGATTGAAGTGACGTGGACGCAGGGCGGCCAGCCGCAGCGGAAGCGTTTGGAGGAACTAGTGTTCAACCAGCGCGCGAAAGAGCCGATGGCGAAGGGCGAGTTCACCTTCACCGGGTCGCGGCTGTGGCAGGGCAAGTTCATCGCGCAGACGGAAGGCTCGCTCATCGCGCTCATCACGGACCCCGACGCGGTGTTCAACAACCCGCGCCCGAACCGGGATGCGGACGACACGTGGGTGGTGCGCGCGGCAGAGGTGCCGCCGCAGGACACAGTGGTGGAGGTGAGCATCACGCTGGGGCCGGGGAAGTGATGGGGTCGCGCGCCGCTTTGGCGCGTGTAAGTTTCCCCGGCCTCCGGCAAACTGTCCGCGCATGGACCACGACACGAACGCGCTGCACGCCGCGATTGACGAGGTGCTGGCCGGGCATCGCGATGCCTTCCGCCACGTCGTCCGCGAATACGGGCTGGGCGTGCGTGGGTTTCTCGCGAGTCAGCTTTATCATCTCGATGACGTGGATGACCTCGCGCAGGACGTGTTCCTCGCGGCCTTCGAGAGCCTCGGTTCCTTCCGCAAGGGCGACGAGTTCGGCGCGTGGCTCCGGGGCATCGCGCGCAACAAGGTGAAGATGTATTTCCGCAGCCGCATGCGTCGCGAGAACGCGATGGAACGCTTCCGCTCCGAGGTCGGCGACGTGATGGTGGTGGACTTGGAGCAAGCCTCCGAGGCCGTCGAGGAGCAGCAGCTTGCGCGGCTCTTGAGCTGCATTAGCAAGCTGCCGGACAAGATGCGGCACATCATCCAAGGCGGGCTGGAAGGCCAGAAGGCGCAGGCGCTCGCGGAGGCGATGCAGTCCTCGGTCGCCGTC
>JAYTIO010000301.1:0-2280 GCA_043731805.1 Pedosphaera sp.
CCCGGACGCGGGCGATCCTCTCGTGCCTGGCGCGGGAGGTGCCGTTGCAGACGGTGGCGGACGCGCACGCCGTGTCGCGCACGACGGTGCAGACCTGGCGCAAGACGCTGCCGCAGGCGGTGCGGGCGTTCATGGGCGAGGAACTGCTGCACTGGCTGCAACAGGCCCCGGCGTGGCAGGAGAGCCTGCGGTCCTTCCGGGAACAGCTCGCCTGCCGGGTGGACCGCCGGGTGGCGTAAGCGGACGAGGAGAGGTTGCCGTTGGCAGCCTTCTCTTTACGTGTCGGTCGTTCACCGGAGGTTTCCAGGCACACCGTTCTGGGGTTGGTTGGGCTTGGTGAAGTTGGGCGCAAACCCAGCGGTGAAGGCCCTCGGTTGCTCGCCATGCACCCCAAGGCGGGAACGGCTCAGTCCCCGACTTGCCGCTGGCAGATCGCGGTTAATGCAATCCAGTCAGGCGGCCCACGGCGTCAAAGTGCGTGCAGGAATTCGAGCAGTTGCTGCTGCTGCGCCGGGGTCAATTGCACGTAGCGACCCCGGGCGGTGGCTGCTGCGCCGGCGTGGGCGCGGATCGCCTGGTCCACGGTCCCGGCGCGGCCGTCATGCAGATACGTGGGATTGCCGCGCAAGCCCCACAGCGGCGGGGTTTTCATCTCCCGCGGGCCGGCGGCCGACTGGGCAATGCCGTCCCCGAGCGAACCCATGTCGTGCAGCAACAGATCGGAGTAGAGCGGCACGGGCTGGTGGTTCAACGCCGCCGTGGGACTCGGCCCGGTCGTGAAGGACGGCTGGTGACAGACGGCGCAACCGAGCTGCGTGAAGAGCGTCTGTCCCGCTTGCGCCGCCGGGTTCAAGGGCAGCGGCGTAGGCGCGTTCAGTAGCCGCATAAAGTCTGCGGCGCGGTCCACATCGGCCTTGCCCGTGGCCGCGTCCACCACGTCCTCCGGGTCGGCCACCGAGTCGAACAAGTGCAGCAGGTTCGTGTTGCCATTGGGCGCGATGTCGTGCGGGAAGAACCGGCTGGTGATCCCCAGTTCGTTGAGATACGCGTCCGCCGCGAAGGCCAACAGCGTCGCGTGCTGCGCCTTCCACCCCAACCGGCCCACGCGCAACTGGCCCGTGGTGACATCGGTGATGACGGAAACTTTGCCCCGCACACCATCGGGCTTCGCCGCCTGCGCGTTCAGTCGGATGGCGGCGTCCGGGATCGCCTCGATCAAGCCCAGTCCAAAGAGCGGCGGCGTCCGCCGGTGCGCGATGACGTTGGCCTCGGGCGGGATCACTTCGCGCAAAGCTGGCGAGATCGAGAACTGGTGGAGGAGCGTTCCGCCCTTGGCCGTGAGGGCATCGAACTGGCCGTTCACACTGCGGCCGTAGCGCGTCACCACGAGGCGGCTGCTGCCGCCGACGGCGGGTTGGAAGTGGCAGGCCACGCAGGAGACGTTGTTGAACACCGGCCCCAGTCCGCTGGCGATGGTCTCCACCTGCACGAAGTCGTTCCGACCGTCCACGAACTGTTGCAACTCCGCCAGCGTCAGCCCGGGCAGCGGATCCCCGAACATCGGCACGAGCGGCGGCGGCGGTGGTGGACCGCCCCGGCGTGGGGCTTGGGCTTGGGCGGACGCAGCGAGGCTGACGGCCAGCCATAGACCGACGACGAGTGCGTGGGCAGAAACAGCGAGCAATGGTTTCATGGGAGTGGAGTTTGAGGTTTCATTCACTGACCCGACGGTGGCACTCCTTTGTAAAGGAATGATGCGTTCCAGCAGGAAAACTGCTCGCCTACAGCAAACTCCTGAATCCAAGGGTCGAGCCTTCAGCCCACCGACCCTCAAGGCTTTTGGGTGGGAACGGGCCGGGGATCGCCAATCGTGCCCCGGGCATTGCCCTTCAGGTTGATCAGTTGCAGCGTCTCTCCGCGAGTCGGAACCAATGAAGGAGCCTTGCCGGGTGGGCGCCACAGGCGAAACCTCGACCAAAGCGGGCGGCGTTCACCAAGGGAATGCGACCCACGCGATAGCCCTCATTCCGGGGCTATAAATTTTTGAGACCAACCCTGTTGTTCGGTCTCGCCGGTGGCCAGCCATCCTCGGCCGCCGTTTCTCCCACCCCCAACCCAACCGCCCCGCCTGGCTACCCAGCCGGGCGGGGTCTTCAGAAAGGAGCCTTCCCCTTGTCCCTTAACCTTTGGTTCTTCGCCACTTCACCCAGCCCCTCCCTGCCTCCCATCCTCTTCGCCCTCGGGTCCGACCTCGCCGGTTGGACCCTCGCCGCCGTCGTC
>JAYTIO010000302.1:0-5143 GCA_043731805.1 Pedosphaera sp.
CCGCCCTGGCCCTGTAGTGGAGACTTCGGGGCCTTCGCCCCCGAAAACCCCTGCAAATAGCCATCACCACCTCCCGAATCCGCCAAGTAGGGCTAACCCCCGCGCGGCTTCTCCCTCGGCCCGTTGAGCAGGCGGCCGATCCAAGTGTAACGAACGCACGCGTGGTAGCTGGCCAGCAGCACGGCCACGTTCACGGCCATGATGAAGGCGAACTTGAGCCAGCCGTTCACCGGCCACTTCGCGACGAGCACTTGCAGCCACAGCACCAGCGGCAAATGCAGGAGGTAGCACCAGTAGGAGGCGTCCGCGAGGTAGCGGATCCACGGCCGGTGCTGGCCGGCGAAGCGCATGAACCACCCCGTCACGGCGAAGGTCATCGCCCACGCGTAGAGCGACGCGGCGGCCAGCGCGACCACTTTGACCAGCGGGAAGTGCGCGTCGGCAGGCTTGACCTGTGCGAGGTGGCACGCGCCCAGCGTGGCAAAGGCCGCCGCCGCGAGCGCGAAATAACTCTTGAGCCAGCCCCGTAACGCGTCGAGCTGGTGCCGACGACGATGGAGCCACCAGCCCACGGCGAAGAACAGCCCGTAGTAAGCCACCGCGCGGACGGCGGGGAACAACCTCAGGCCGGCAGCATCAATCTCACCGAGCATCGGCCCGCCCCACAGGCAGAGGAGCGTCGGTGGCACGAGCAGCAAGGGCTTCCAAGGCCGCGCCAGGCACCAGTCGAAGGCGGCGTCGAGCCGAGGCAGCCAGGCGGCCCCCTTCAGCTTCGCCCCCAGCCACGCCACCAGCGCCGCGCCGACGTAGAGCAGCAACAGCATTTCAAGAAACCACAGGTGGCCGGTCGGGATGTCCAGGGCGGTCAGCTCCCGACTCTGCTGCTGGGCCACCTCTTCGGCCAGTTGTGGATTGCCCCACCCCCACACCGCGAGGGTGAGCGGCATCAGCGTGACCATCCCGATTAGGAACGGAACGCCGATGCGCTTCCCCCGCTGCCGGAGAAACTCCCCTGCCCCGTGCCGGTGCCAGAGCAGATGGCCGAAAAAGCCGGCGAGGAAAAAGAAGAGCTGCATCCGAAACCCGTGGATGAGGCCGACCAGCAGGTCGAACTCCGGCCTGCCGCTCACGTCGCGCGCCACCCACGGAATCGGCAGCGTCATGAACGACAACGCCGCGTGGAGGACGATGCCCAGCAACATCGCCACCGCGCGGAGATTGTCCAAGGCATGGACGCGCTCCTCGCGGCCCGACGGCGGGGGTGATAGCGCGGGGCTTTCAGGCATTGGCTCGGAGCCCCTTCTTGACCACATCTCCGACGGCTCAGTCGGCGTGGTAGCCGCGCCAGAGCCACACCAGCGTATCCGCCAGCGTCTGCTGGAAGACCCGGCCGTCGCAATGCCCGCTGGCCAGACTGAAGACGAAGCGGTGATGGTAGCCCTTGGCCTTGAGCGCCGCCGCCGTGCGTTGGCCGGCCATGACCCAGTTGTGATGCGTCTCTTCCGCATCGTTCGGGCGGATGTCCTTCTCGGAGACGTGAGTGAAGATGCGCAAGGGCTTCAGCTCGCTGGTCTCAATCAGCTTCATGCCGGAATGGTATTCCCACGCGCCGAGCGGGAACTTGGCCTCCTCCGGCGCGTCGTCATCCTGCTGGTCCACGAACGTGCCGGAGTAGGCGATCACCCGCCGGAATAAGTCGGGACGGAACCACGCCATGGTCAAGGCCGCCGCACCACCGGAGCTGCAACCGATGACGCCCCGGCCCCAGGGGTTCGCCGTGAAGGCCAGGTGCGGGTAGGCGGCCTTGAGCTCCGCGTGGTTGAGCACCGCCGGCAAGACCTCGTCGTTGATGAACCGCGCGAGCCGGTCGGACATCGTGTCGTATTCCAAGCCGCGCTGGCTTTTCTTGCCGTCGTTGCCGCCGTTCTCCACGGCGATGGCGATGAACGCCGGCAAGGTGCGGGCTGGGTCCTTCGAGATGGTGAGATTGTCCAGCGCGTTGCGCACGGAGCCCAGCGGCCCCGGGCCGTCGTGGATGATGAGCAGCGGGGCCTTCGTGCCGTCGTTGTAAGCGGCGGGCACATACACCGTGATCTTGCGTTCCTTCCGCACCGCCTTCTTGACCGGGTCAAGGGTCTTGTCATCGCCCCGGAAGATTTTGCTGTCCGCCAGGGGCATCGAGAAACTGAAGGACTTGCCCTTGGGATTGCCCCGGTCGGTGAGGTCGGGGTCCACCTTGTAGTCGGGACCGACGGTGAAGTTGCCGTCGCCGGCCGGGCCGGGACTCTCCGCATACTTATCGGCGGCGCTGGCGCTGAAGGCGAGCAGGCCGAGGAGGACGCTGGAGAGAAGCCGGCTGACGCCAGCGGAATGAGGAGGTGGGTTGAACATAAATGAGAACTTGGCGCGAGGTTGGCGGCGCACGGGCAGGGCGACAAGTTGAATTCCCGTTCAACAACCAAGCCCTCAGCGTCCGCCGGCTTCCCCGGCTTTCCGCATCACCGTCAGCTTGAGCTCCCGGAGCGTCCGCCCGGCCCGGTCCAGGCCGATCAGCGTGAACGTGTTTTCCCCGACGTTCAGCGGCACGCCCGGCAGCTTCCACGCGGTGTCGCTCGTCCACTCCGCGCGTTGCGCCGGACGGTTCTCGATGAGGACGTGCAGCACGCCGTAGGGCGCGATGCCCGTGAGCGTCGCGGTCTTCTCCGCCGTCGCGACGGGCGGCGCGACGCTGGCGGGCACGCCATTCACCGCCGTGACTTTGAACTCCAGTTTCGCATTCGGACCGAGGGCCTCGCGGGCCTTGGCCTCGCGCACGGCGAAGAAGTTTTGGTAGGCGTTCGTGTCCACGTTGAACGACGGGCTGGCGTCCTCCTCGGCCTGCATCCACGCGTTCACGCGCGCAGAGTTCTTGGTGTAATTCTCCAGCAGCTCGATCAGGTAAGCGGCCCAGAGGCGGCGGTTCCACGGCTGGTTCATCCAGAAGTCCACCCGCCCGCCCCAGAAGCTCCCGTTGGGGTCGAAGCCTAGGTCGCTGTCCCAGTGCAAAAACTGAAACCGCCCGTCCGTCGGCCGCTGGTAGAGGTAGGCGTTCTTGCCCCGGTGCATCACGAACGTGTCCCAGTCGCCGATGTAGCCGCGCGCCACGATCATCTTGGCCAGCGCGTCGGGATCCAGCACCGCTTCGAGCTGCGCCCGCGAGGTCTTGCCGTCGCTGATGAGCTTGAAGAGCTGGATGAGCGGGCGGTAGTCGTCCTGCGCCTCGTTGCTGCGCTTCATCCACTCGGTGCGGTAGCGGATGGACGAGTCGCTGCCCTTGTAAACCCAGTTCGCGTCCTGCGAGGACTGGCCCCACGCGTCGCTGAACCACCACTCGTCATCAATGCGGTAGAGCTCGCCGCGATGCCCGCGCGGCCAGCCGCGATCTAGAAATTCATTGCCCACCGGCTCCACCTCCTCGCGCAGCATCGGCCCGCTGGCGTTGACGAAGTAGCGGACGAACTCGTTCTCGTTGACCGTCTCGCCCAGCAGGTAAAGCCAGTAGCGGGTGAGGCGGTTGTGGAAGCGGTTGCCGCCCTCGGCGTCGTTGTCGTAGGTCGTCTTGGTGTGGCTGCGGAAGGCGCGGTCGTGCGGGAGCTTGATCTTGCTCCGGCTCAAGTCCCCGCTACGCGTCCACGGGCTGCCGGCGGCGCGAATCTCGCCGGCGTAGGTGATGTCGCGCTCGTCGTGAATGAACGTGCAGTTGAAGTAGTGGTTCGAGAGCCGGGGAAACTGGAAGCCATACTTGGCCGTGTTGCCGTTGGCGATCGCGCCATAGTCGAAGGCCGACAGGACGTAACGCGCCACGCGCAAGTCGCGCGGCACCGCCCGGTCATCCATCACGAACAGCGCCGGCCAGTCCGCCCCGCGCCGGGGGAGGCGCGTGCTCACGCCCGCCGCGCCGACGGCCTCGACGTAGAACTGCACCACTTGGCCGTTGGCGTGATACTCGGGCAACAAGGCCGTGAAGAGGCCGTCCCCGGCGGTCTCGTCGCCGTTGGTGCCGTCGTCGAACATGGCCTTCGACTGCCAAGGCTGGTTGCCAGCGTCGCTGTCGGGCCGGTGGAAAAGTTTCACCGCGCCGGCCGGGAGCCGCGTTGCGCTGGTGATCTTCACCGTGACCTTCACCGTGTCCTGGGAGGGCGAGGGGAAACATTTCACCCGCGACTTCGCGGCCTTCGCGCTGACCCTCATGCGCGAGATGCCGATGAAAAAGGCGGGCGAAATTCTGGGCGAAGGTGAGCAGCGTGGGGTGCGCCGCACCCAGCTCAGGCCTGGAGCTTGCGCGAAGAATTTCTAAAAAGGCCTTGACCCCGTGATTGCTTTCCGCCGTCATCACGTCCGTCATACCCCTAGCAGTTTCTTGAAAAATGGGTGATTTCCACAGTTGTGACCTCCGTTTTGTGACTCGCCAGGCGCTTATGGCGGGGGTGTCGGACTCGGTTTGCACCGTTTCCGGACACACCGCAGGTTCCGGCGTCCCGCTTACGCGGTCGCCAACGTCGTCGGTCGTGGCGGACTACCCAGCAGCTTGGCCATCCGTACCAAGTTATAGCTGCTCAAGATCAGCAGCGCGCTCAAGCCCACTCGGTCCACCCCGCGTTTGCGCGTCCGCCGCAGCCCGCCTATCTCCTTGCACCAGCCGAAAATCTCTTCGATGCGCTGGCGCACCTTCTGACTGGTTTGGTAGCCCAGCGTCCGCGTGGTGCGGCCATCCAGGCCAGTGACCTTGCGGGCTTTGATTTGCGCGACGTGTGGCGCGATGCCGTGTTCCCGGCAGAAACTTACCAGCTCCGCGTTGTGATAGCCCTTGTCCGCGCCCACGGTCTGCGGTGCACGCTCGGCTTGGTCCAACTGACGGGCGAGCAGTTCGGTCGCGGCGGCGGTTTCCGTCACGCCGGTGGCCGAGGTGACTTGCGCCTGCACGCACAGGCCGTGGCGGTTCTCCATCAGCGCGTGCAGGCCGAAGCAGAGCTTGGCTTCCTTGCCTTTACCTTTGCGCAGCAGCCGGGCCTCGGCGTCCGTGGTGCTCTCATGCGTCGCGTTGCTCCGCCGTTCGCCGTGAAAGTCCACGCTGGGGTTACCGGGGTCGCCGTCGGTCGGGGCC
>JAYTIO010000303.1:0-2511 GCA_043731805.1 Pedosphaera sp.
AAACTTTCCCCTTCCCAACTCCGCGTCCGCCTCCAGCGCATCAAGCTCCTCCTCTTCGATGTGGATGGGGTGCTCACGGACGGGGCCATCTACATCACCGGCGACGGGGAGTTCAAACGCTTCCATGTCCACGACGGCCTCGCGCAACGGCTCGCGTCGCACGCGGGGCTGAAGGTGGGCTGGGTGTCCGCGCGGCCCTCGGCCATCACCACGCGGCGCGGCGAGGAGCTGAAGACGGACTTCATCGTGCAGACGCGCGATGGCAAGGTGCCCGCCGTGGAGCGCATCCTCGCGGAGACGGGTTTCAGTTGGAGCGATGCGTGTTTCGTGGGCGATGACGTGGTGGACCTCGGCGTGTTGCGGCGCGTGGGGCTGGCGATCGCGCCCGCCGATGCGCGGCCTGAAGCAAAGGCCCTCGCGCACTTCATCACGAAGGCCAAGGGCGGCAACGGCTGTGCGCGCGAGGTCGTGGAAATGATTTTGAAAGCCCAAGGCAAATGGGCGACGGTCGTGGCACAACACGCGAAATGACCGTTGGCTCCACCAAACTTATCGCCTCGGGCGTGGCCTTACTCCTCGTCGCGGGCCTCGCGGCCCTCTGGCTGGTCAAGCGCCACGACCGGCGGCTCACCGTCGCCAGCGCGCTCGCGGTGGCCGCGTTGCAAAGTCAGGTGGCCAGCGCGACCGGTATCAGCGGTCTCGCGCGCGGTATCCGCATTCCGTTCTACGAGAGCAACGCTCAGCAGCCCACGTCCGTCATGCTGGGCCGCACTGCGGTCAGCACCAACGGCGGCAAATACCTGGTCACCGACATGCGCGTGGAGAACTACACGCACAACTCCAGCGGCACGGCGACGAACTTCGTCATCGAGGCACCCCAATGCCTGATTGACCCGGCCAGCAAGATCGCCAGCTCCGCCGGGCGGATGGTCATCTCCCGCCCGGACGGCAGCTTTCTCACCACGGGCATCGGCTTCGAGTTCCGACAGGTGGACTCCGTCCTCACCATCTCGAACGACATTTCCACGCAAATCACCAGCGAAGGGTTCGCCCTGCCCAAGCCTCCCAAACCATGAACGTCCGCACCTTCATCTCTCTTGCGTTGCTGGCCGGCTTGGCCGCCGCCGGCGCGCAGAACAAGCTGTTCAACCCCTCCACCACCGCGCCCGTCGCGCCGAAGGCCGGCCCCGGCCCGCAGCCCATCGAAATCCAGGCCAGCGGCGGCGGCACGTTCTCGCTCACCAACGGCGTGGCAACTTACCAGAAGAACGTGCGCGTGAACGACCCACAGTTCTTCCTCCGCTGCGAATCGCTCCGGCTGCTCCTCGACCTGAAGGGCCTGGCCGGCACGAACGCGCCGCCGGCCACTCCGTTGCCCACGAACGCGCTTCCGCTCATGGCCCCGGGCGGCCGCATCCGCGAGGCGGAGGCACTGGAGAATGTGATGTTCTCGAACAAGGTGGACTTCACCCAGGCCTTCGCCGACCGGCTCGTCTATCAGGTCACCAACGACGCCTTCGAGCTGACCGGCAACGTGCGCGTCATCCGGGGCGACTTCACCAGCAGCGCGCCGAAGTTCCTGTTCTTCCGGGCCAAGGGCGAGTTCGTCTCGTATGGCGAGAGCACCACGACCTTCACGCCGACGAAGACCAACGCACCGGCGAAGAAACCCTGACGCCGATGGAGCCGACTTCCCCCAGCCCCGAGCCGTTGCTCACCGCGAAGCAACTCGCGAAAGCCTACCGTCACCGCCGCGTGGTGGACGGCGTGTCCATCCACGTCAACGCCGGGGAAATCGTCGGTCTGCTCGGGCCGAACGGCGCGGGCAAGACCACCACGTTCAACATGGTCGTCGGCGTCGTGCAGCCGGATGAGGGCGCGGTGCGCTTCCACGGCCACGACATCACGCACCGCCCGATGCACGAGCGGGCGCGGCTGGGCATCGGTTATCTCACACAGGAGCCGAGCGTGTTTCGCAAACTCAGCGTCGAGGACAACATCCTAGCCATCCTCGAAACCTGCGTGATGGACAAAGACGAACGGCAGGTGCGGCTGAAGTATTTACTGGAGGAACTGGACTTGACCGCGCTGGCCAAGAGCATGGCCTACCAGTTGAGTGGCGGCGAAAAGCGGCGGCTGGAAATCACCCGCGCGCTCGTCACCACGCCGAAGCTCTTGCTACTGGACGAGCCGCTCGCGGGCATTGACCCCATCGCGCAATACGAGGTCAGCAAGATTGTCCGCCGGCTGAAGGACCGTGGTCTCGGCATCCTCATCACCGACCACAGTGCCCGCGAGATGCTCAAGCTCGTGGACCGTGCCTACCTCATCCACCGCGGCCAGGTCATCTACGAAGGCAACGCGGAAGACCTCCTGAACGACCCGAAGGCCCGCGAGATTTACCTCGGGCCGGAGTTCAATATGTGACCCGTGCCGGCGAGTTGTAGTCGCCGCAGTTGTTTTGCCGCGAAAGGGCACAGAGAGCGCAGAGAGATTGGGGTGGTGGCCATC
>JAYTIO010000304.1:0-8710 GCA_043731805.1 Pedosphaera sp.
AGATCGCCGGCGAGGGAGAAACGCTGGACGTGAACGAGCGCCCCTCGGAGGCGATGGACCGGCAAGAGGTGGTCATGCTGATGGGCGAGGCGATCGGGGATCAGCGAACGCGGATTCTGAAAATTGTCAGGACGGATGCCGGGGGTTTCTTCGGCCTCACCGAATGGGAAGGGCTGCCGGTGGACCAATTCCAAGGGCGCTTCGTTCATTTGATGCCAACCAAGACTCCGCAGGTCGGACTGGCCCACGTCGCCAAGGCAATGCTGACCGTGAAGGGGTTGAACGAGCAGAAGCTGCGGGGAGGAAGGAAGCGGGGATGAGGAAGTGTCCACGGGACCGACCCCAACTTGCTGTTTAGAGCGGTCATGCCTTGAGGCAGGCTTGCCAGCAGGGGGTGCTCCCCCCAATTCGCCAGACTCTCACTGACCCGGCATGGACACCAAGGACCGCTTTCCTCTGGTGCGCAAGATTCTCGGCACGCTCGGGCTCCCTGCGGAAGCCATTGACGACATTATCGAGCGGATTCTCGACTGGCTCTCCACGAAGGACGCGCCCGCCACCGGTGCCCCGGCGTATCCCTTCCATCTGCGCGATGATTTCCTCAGCCCGGCGGAGTTGAGCTTCTTCCAAGTCCTACGCACGGTGACGGGACAACAGGTGGTGGCCTGCGCAAAGGTGAGCCTGGGTGACCTGTTCTTCGCGCAGACGGGCGATCCTCGAAAGAACCGGGCCGTGGCCAACCGGATTGACCGCAAGCACGTGGACTTCCTGCTGTGCGAATCAGCAACCATGCGGCGCATGTTGGGGATCGAACTGGACGACCGCAGTCACGAGCGCCCGGAACAAAAGGCACGTGACGAACTCGTGGAGGGGGTGTTTTGCAGCAGCGGGTGCCGACCATGTGGTCACGGAATCGAACGTCATACGGCGCTTCAAACTGGTGCACCTCCTTCGTGAGGCGTGTGAATCCGCGCCCGTCGATACCGGCCACCATGAAGATTCCAGGCAGCACGCAGTGGTCGGGCGCTGCTTCAAAGCGGCGCATCTTCGCATCGAGGTCATCAAACTTCATTCTTCCATTCCTCCACGGTGAATTGGTTGCAGCCGGCTAGTTGAACAAACTGCAAGGAGTCGAATCCCTCGGCCATGGCCGGAAGCTCTAGGCGTCCGCGTGCTCCATGGATGGCGATATCAGGCACACGGGCCTTGCCTTCACGCTTCGCGTTGCGAGCCAAGGCATCGACCACTCGTGATTGAAAGAAATACCCTCGGATGGTGAATCCGTTCGCCTTTGCCGCTGTGATGTATCGGGCGCGGTCCTCGCAGGTCACATTGGTGTTGTCCACGACGAAAGAGGTTTTGCCTTCAAGGCAGGCCGCGACCAGCAGCGACTCTCGACGGCGGGTCTTCAGCATGTCGAGATTCACGCGAACGTGAGTTCCGAAGAACCGTTCCCGGTAGAAGCTCGACTTGCCGGTGGCTTGGATGCCGATAAACAAAACAAGTTCCATATCCTCAGTCACGCCCGCGTGAGCACCCTCATCTGCGTCGGTGAGTAGACCAAGTCCGTCGCCGGACGGTGAGTGGTCGTAAAGGTGAGCAGCATGAGAGCAGGCTAACAGGGCCACGTAGAAATCAAATCCTTGCCGGTGACCACGCTGGGCATCGACTCGGACAACGACGGGCGGTCATCAACGAGACGGTCGCGTCTTAGCCCTCCTTCAAACTGCGGGAGCGGGTCCGCGTGGGGGCCAAAGTGAAGAAGGCGTATCACCCGCCCGCCACGCCCTGCGACCGGTTGCTGGCGCACGCGGGAGTTGAGGAAGCGGTCAAGACGACGTTACGAACGCAACGGGGCCCGTTGGACCCGGTGGAACTGCTGCATCGGATCCGGCAAGGGCAGTCCGCGCTGGCGGCGTTGAGCACCGGGGCGCCGAGCGAGGGACGACCGCGCTGGTTCATTCACGGACACCCGCACGTTGACCAGGAGACCCGGATCTCCATGGCCGTGCGGTCACACGTGACACCGTCTCACTTTTCAATCGGCGTTTACATTGCGGCAGTGCTGGCGGCGGATGACGGGCTGTGGTGCAAGAAACCTCAGGGTCGAGCATCAGATTTTACATGCCTCTGATTCCATGCTGTGTTCAGGAACTGGGTTTGAGCCGCTTGGTCCACGCCAACGCCTCCCTCACCAACGGACGTTCGGCCTGAACCTCAGCGCAGATGCGGGCCTGGAGCTTGATGTATTCTCCGAGAACCCGCAGCGCATCCTCGCCCATCTCTCGGCCACCAAACAGCTCCGGAACACCCACCGTGAAGTTCAACCCGGGCTGCAGCATGCGCGTGTGGATTTCGACTCCCAAATCATGGTTGGTCAGCAACAGTCGCCGGCGCATGTGCGTGGTTTGACCGCAGGCATCGAGAAACCAGGTGGGTGAACCGGTGGAATCCACATGCAGCAGTTGCAGGAGTTTCTTCTCCAAGTGCCAGAGATCGCGCAAGGTCTCCTCCGCCACATCGAAGGTTCGCAGCGCAGTTAGCCCACGCAGGAAAGCCACGTAGGCAGGGGAGTAGGCCGCACCACTGCACACCGGCAGCTCGAAGCGCTTTTGCAGGCCAGATACGTAAACCGTTGAGCGGTTCAGGCTCGCCGCTGTCTCCCTCAGGGTTAGCGCTCTGGTTTCCACAGTTAGCCAGCCAGTTCGTGCAGCTTATCGGTCAGCCACAGCATCGCCAGCGTGTCGAGTTGGCAGTAGTCCTCCAGGTGTTGTCGCACCTTGGCCCGCTCTTCGGTGCTCACGTCGGAGAACGTCACGCGGACAAATTCCAAGCTGGCCGTGCCGCCTTCGCCGATAGCGAGGCTGCTGTAGTCTTTCCCGGTGAACGCCGGCAGGACCGCCTTGATGGAGGCCGAGCCATGCTGCGCCGGATGGTAGCAGTGAAACTTCCGGAAGGGCTCCAGCAGGTCCACGATGCGCGGGGGCAATGACTTCACCCAAGCAGCGTGCTGGGGCAACACCTGCGCACAGCCGTTTAGAACACCGCGTTCGAAGGGGGCGTTGTAGGCGATGATGGTGCCCACCGGTCCGATGTGTTCCGTCAGCGCGGCCATGAAGCGTGGCCGCGGATCCTCTCGACCTTCGGCGAGGAACGAGTGGTGCTCCGGTTCCGCGCCGGGCTGACGCACGACGTGCAAGGAAAACTGAAACGGAATCTGCTCGAATGGCCGGGAGCCATCGAACAGCGGCACGGCTGATCCCATGGTCTCGAAGTCGAGGTAGTGCAGCGGATATTGCAACCGACCGAGGAACGCCCGGATTTGCGCCGGGTCGGTCTGGGCCTGATTGGCGAGGATGGCGCTCTGCTGGATCTGCTGCACCTTGCTGAGTTTCGCGGTGGCCGGGATGTCCGCGATGGCGGTCACGCCCTCGTCGAGTAGCTTGAATCCCTTCTTCGTGCCCCGGTAGAGCGTGGTGACGTTGTGTTCCGGTAGGAAGTTCCAGCACACGTGAGTCAGCGGGCACTCGTAGGGGCTGTTGCAGTGCGGCCCGATGTTCACGACCGGATGCTCCGCGGCCCCGATCACGCGGGCGAACGCGGTGATCCGATCCTCGATCTCGGCGCTCAACGCGGAGACCTGTCGGGTCACATCCACCTGGGTGAAGAGTGCTTGCGGGTCAATCTCACCCTGCCGCACGTGTTTCGAATTGATGTGCAGCACGTGGCAGCGCCGGATCGTCAGGCCCGCCGCCGTGCAGACGTGCGCTTGAAACGCCACATCCTCCAGATACACGTCCTTAACGCTCGTGGAACTCTTCACCTCGATGATGTCCCAGGCGTCCTCGTCCACCGGGTTCAAGATGTCGAGGCGAGCGTAACCACCCGCCGCCCGGAAGGCCGGTTCGAAGAGGGGCACGCGCAAGACCAGCTGCCGCCGGGTTTCCGCGATCACGGCGTCGAAATCCTTGATGCCGGCACCAATCTCCAGCCCGTCAGGGAACCGGCGCTTGGCCCAATCGCCAACCTCGTGTCCTTGATCGAAGATGGCTTGGGCCAGCGTGCCGGGCCGCTGAAGCTGATCTTTGGCATTGTAGCGGAACCATAGCAGCTTCTGGCACTGCAAGCCTTGGACGTAGGTTGATTTGGAGAGGAGGGTGTGGGACATGGGGCTTGCGGTGGCGAGACTGTGCGGAGAAGAGCCCCGCCGTTTCAAATCGAAACGCTTTCCCTGGCCAACCAGAGTTGCACTGCGTGCGCGGTAGCAGGCGACACGGGTTGGTTGCAGGCGAGGAATAACTGCTCGATCTCCCAGTCCCCGTCGGCTGCCGGCCGGATCGAGAGGGTCGCCCGCTCGGGCAGGAGGACACGATAGACGAAGAGCTCCCCGGCGGCGACGCGCTCGGCGTAATCACCAACGCAGTTGTGCTGACTCCGGCCTTCCTCCACGAGTTGGCCCGGCTCCGTGAGCGGAACGATGCGGTCGGTCCCCGCCACGGGCGGCGCGGGAAACCGCAACTCACGAATGATCCGCGCCCGCCGCAGCAGGTGCCGCTGGTAAGCCGCCTCGATTTCCTGACCGCGTTCTCGCAGTCCAGCCAGCGTGCGGATGCCGATGAACTGCAGTGGCTCGTTCATGCGCTGTAACGTGTGAACCAGATCCGCCAGCAGATGAACGGCCGAGCTGCGGAGTCGCTCCTCTTCTGACGAGGCAATCTCCGCCAGTAGCGTGGGGGTGATGAGTCCGAGCAGCCGGGGTTGGCAGGCCAGTTCCAGCACTCCGGTGTTGATGCTGGGCACATGGGCGAGCCGTTTGGCCGAGTCCGCGTCCCCGGCGACTTCACGCAGCGCCAAGACGCGCTCAACCGTCACGGTCTCGGGCAGAATCTTGAGCACGATGTTGACCCACGCCTGCGTGTCGGGAAACCCGAGCCACGCCAGCACCTCGCGTTGCGTGCGGCGGGACAACTCGGCGGCCTGTTGTCCAAGGTTGCCGAAGAGCGTCCGAAACCTCGCCAGATTGGCGGTGCAGAAGCCGAGGGCGGGATTCTGTTCGAGGAGTTCCACCGCCTCCTCGCGTTCCTGCACCATCCGCAGCACGGCCCACTGCCGGGCCGGAAACCGCTCCGCTGCCAGTGCCAGGCGCGGCGGGAGGGACTGCCGGAAGAGGCGGAAGGCCTGATGCTTTTCCAAGAGAGGATCCACGCCCTGTCCGCGCACACCCGCCGGACCCGCCTCGATGGCGAGCAGGTCGTGCTTGGGCCGAAGCAGGCGGAACGCCGGCACAAACCTGCTCCACTTCGCTTCGCCCTTGCGTCGCCGCGTCGCCTCCAGCAGCGGCCAAGTGCCCAAGCGCATCTCCTCCTGCGCGGTGGTGATGCAGAGCTGGCCCTGGCTGAAACGGAAGCCCGGGCGGCGGGACGGCAGGAAGGACGCTGGCTTCACGCCTCCCGTTCCTCTTCCTGGCCCTTCTTGGTCACGGCAGCGAATTCCGCCTCGCCCTGCTCCACGGCCTGCACCGGGCTGGTTCCGCGGTAAATGACGTTCATCAGCGCCGGAAAGTAGCCGTCTACCAGGCGCATCGCCAGAAGCACATACCGGGAGATCCGCTCGTCGGTCAGGCCCGTCAAGTCCGCGTCCACTTCCAGCCGGCAGCACGCCTCGCCGTCTTGGTAGTCCATCCGGAAGCGCCCCACGCGCAGCCCTTGGTTGATCCGCATGAAGAACTCCGCCACGGCGGCGCGGCGCTCGGCCGGGACCAGCACCGGCACCCGGGCGGAGACCGACAGCAGCGGGGGATCCATGTCGGCCTGAAACACCAGGGTTGCCACCAGGTGCGTCAAGGTGACCTGCACGGCCATCGCCTCGCCGTCGCCGACCACATGCGGGATGAGCGTAAACTTCACGAGGTGGTCGCGGACGTGTTCGAGGATGGGGTTCATGGCGGGTTCAGGTTCTTTGTTTGCCCATCATCCTACGCCCGGCCCTCTGCCATCCGCTGACCCAGGGGCCAAAAGAGAGGCGAGAGAATCAGATGTAGGGCCTGGGTGTCGGAGAGGCAGCCAGAGTCCGGGCACTGGATTTGGTTGGTCGTGTCAGCCGGGTTTAACGGCTTGCCCAATCAGCTCGAAAAGCCGGCCGTCGTCGTCCGCCTGGGTGCAACCGGCCAAACCCTGCCGCCAACGTGTCGGCAGAGCTTGCTCCCCGTGCAACGCACCCACGGCGGCCCCTACGATCGCGGCAACAGTGTCGTTGTCCCGCGTTTCATTCACGGCCCGAACCAACGCGGTTTCCGGGTCTTCAGCGTGCCGGGCGAGGATATAGAGCACGGCGGGAACCGTTTCGAGCAGGAAGGCGCCAGAATACCAAGAGTCGAGCGCCTCGGGGAGCGGAACCTCGCCGCGAAGCGCGGGCAGGACCACGGTTTCCAAGAACTCACACAGGCTCCCGCTGAAAGTGCAACCGGGAACCCGGCTCTCCAGCCGAACCCCGCCCTCGATGGGGCGGGCCAGTGCGACAAAGCGGGTGATCCACCAATCCGAGGGTGGCGGGGCGGCCATGTGCACCAACTCGCAGAGCATCGCGCTGAACGCCACGCAACTCGCGTTTGATGTCGGATCGTTGTGCGTCAGGGCTGAGGAGAGCAGCGCGTCGTCGAGCACCGCGGCTGGCGAGCGAGGCAGGTGGAAAACGGACACTGCGGCGACCCGCATCAGCGCACCGTTGCCGGCGGACTGCTGGCCGCAGGCCCACAGGTCCTTGCCGGAATGGTAGTCGCGCAGAAAACCACGCACGGTCGCACCCATGCCGAAAATGCGCCGGGTCGCAAATCGTTTCGCCACGTCGGCGACCTCAAGTCCGCGTTGCTCCAACAGGGACTCCAGCAGCCAAGCGGCCAGTTGAGTGTCGTCCGTGGGCAGACCAACGGGCTGCCCGCCCCGATGGCGGTTGGGAAGATAGTCGCGGATCTCACCATGCACGCGACGGCGGTCCGCTGGATTCATGGATTCCGTGGTGTTGCCCAGCGAATCCCCAATCGCCAGGCCCATGAGGATTCCGCGGACGCGGTCCATCGAGGGACGCTCTGGGTTGAGTTCCGTATCCATCGGGAGTGAAGCCACTTGGATGGCCCGCTGCGCGAACAATTGCTGGAGAATTGCCCGGGAGTTCACAGTTCTGTGGTCGTCGCTGAGTAACGAGCGCGCAATTCTCCAGCCGACTGCGGCAACGGCATTGCGCAGCCAGGCCGGCCGGACGAGGTCGGCACCCGGCGCACCACCCGCCCGGACGGCGGGCGGGAGTGGAGTTCAGTGACGGGCTTGGGCATGGCGGTGAGGTGTTCGCATCTTGAGGCCCGGTGACAGCGGTTGTCAAACCGGCGGGTCATCATGCGAGGATGATTGTTCCATCTGCGGCACCGGACGGGTTCGAAATGTCGCCTCGGCGGCGACGAATCCTTGCCCTCCGGTGGCGCAACTACCACAATCGGACCGACAGCACTGAGGAAACCGAATGGGCTTCTACTATCGCAAATCCGTCAGCCTCGGACCGTTCCGGGTCAACGTCAGCAAGTCTGGCGTGGGCTATTCGCTCGGCGGCAAGGGCTTTCGGACCGGGGTAAGCGCCAAGGGAAAGCGCTACAGCTCCTTCAACGTGCCCGGGACTGGATTGGGCTACCGCACGGAGCACAGGGGACAGGGGTGCATGCTGGTCGCCGCCGGGTTGGTGGCGGTGACGATTCTGGTGATGAAAGGATTCCGATGATTGTCTGGAAAAGAACTTTGCGAACCAGTTCCTCGGAGCGGCTTTTAGCCGTCCGCGACGGCAAGGATGTGGCCGCGGTTGACCTACACTACCTCGCCAATGGAACCGTCAGCGGCACCGTGATCCTGCTGAAGGAGGCGGGCTGGAAGGAGGCGGACATCCCCGGCTTGCTGCAATCCTTGGATCAGGATTTTTTGCCCGACGTGGACTTGGCCTCCGGCACGCTCACTTACACCGTGGTCATTGGCGAGGTGGTAGGGAATTTCGAGGCCAGTGCGACGTGAGTCGATGCTGAACCAACAACGAAACAAAGCGAAACGACCAGAAATGAACGCCATGAATAAAACAAAAAGCATCGGCAAGCAAAGTGTTGACCCAGGAAATGGCCCGGCAGTTTATCGACGGTGAAGTAGAGGATCTGAGCACATTCACCTCGATTGAGGCCACCGCTGCTGAGTCCCAGGCCAACCATGAGGGAGAAGAACTCTTCCTCGACGGCCTGACCAAGCTCTCGAAAGCGGTAGTCGAGTCGCTGGCCAAACGTCATGGTAAAGGCCTCATCTTCGGCCGAAAATTGAAAGTGCAGTCTGCACGATAACGTCGCGGTTAATACGACTCCGCAACCGATGACCTGACTATTCATGAACCAGCCAACCCGATTCATCCACACCGCTGACTGGCAACTCGGCAAACCTTTCGCCGGCGTGGACGACGTGGCGAAGCGGGCGCTGCTCCAGAATGAGCGACTCGCCGTCATCCAGCGCATCGCGGGCCAAGCCCGGGAGCAGCGCGCCGAGTTCGTGCTGGTCGCCGGCGACCTCTTCGACTCGCCCAGCGCCACCAAGTCCACCGTCGCGGCGGCGTGCAGCGCCATCGGCGCCATCGGGGTGCCGGTGTTCGCCATCCCCGGCAACCACGACCACGGCGGCCCGGGCGGTTTGTGGGA
>JAYTIO010000305.1:0-4907 GCA_043731805.1 Pedosphaera sp.
TAGTTCGGCGGTCATAAACCGTAGTGCGGCGGTCACAACCTGTAGTTCGGCGGTCATAAACCGTAGTGCGGAGGTCATAACCCGTAGTGCGGAGGTCACAAACTGTAGGTCGGAGGTCACAACCCGTAGGCCGCTACCGTGATTATTTTTCCAGGACGACGCCGAGTTGCCGCTTTGCCTCGTCGAACTTCCCTTGTAGCTCGGCGCGTTTGATTTTAATGGCGGCTCTCTGGGCTTCGAGCTCCTCGGGCTTAGTCTTCTTCGCGTCGGGGTCACGGAGGTTGCCGACGGCGTCTTGGGCTTTTGAGGCGGCGTTGGCGGCGGCGGTCAGCTCGATGAGCCAGACGGCGTTCGAACTGGCCTGGGCGGGGTCGGCAGTGGCGGCTTTGGCGGCGTAAGCGGCGGCGTCCTTGCCGGCGAGGCTCGCGGCGTAGGCGACGATGGAGAGGTTGTGCTGGACTTGTTGGACCTCGGGGTTCGGCATGGCGGGACCGTCAACCAGCTTGGTCGCCCACTGGATGCCGGCGAGCAGATGCGCGTGGAACTTGGCGTCCTTCCACGTCGCCTCGTTGTGACCCAGGTTCGTGTAGAAGAGGCGGCCCGCGCCGTATGCGCGCACCCAGCAGACGGGCACGAGATAGGGCTTCTTGGGGTTGGTCTTAGCCATGTCCAAGCTGTAAAGCACGCGCACGGACTTCGGGTCGTAGTCGCTGTATTGGTAAATCTCGTCCTTCCAGGTGAACTCCTTGCCGAGCATGGCCACGGTCGGGTGCGTCGGCTCGTGGTTCACGAAGCTGGCGGCGGTGCCGCTGCCCCACGGGTGGCCGGCGAAGCTGCCGTTGATGAAACTGGTGTAGCCCTTGAAGTCCTTGAACGTGTCCGTGGCGCTATGCGTGCCGATGAAGCCCTTGCCCTGCTTCACGAAGTCGAGCAACGCCTCGCGCGGTTCGCCGGCGGGCAGGAGCGAGCCGGTGGTGTAGAAGAACAGGGCGTCATACTTGGCGAGGTTTTCCTTGGTCAGCACCGCGATGGCGTCTTGGGAGAAGTCGGTGGTGAAGACGCCGGACTGCTCGCCCAGTTCCTTCATCTGCTGTTCGACCAGGCAGAGCTGGTCGGGCGCGGGGCGCTTCACGGGGCCGTGTTGAAAGCCCTTGGACTGCGTGATGACGAGAATGCGCTTGGCCGCAGCCTCAGCGCTTGCGGTGGCGAGGAGCAGGACGGCGGCGAACGGCAGGAGACAGGACAGTTTCATGAGTGGCAATGGGTTGTCAGCGACGGGGGAGACGGACTGGACGCCGGCGAAGGGAATTCAACGGTGGAGCACGGGCGCCTGCGTCCGGGGCAAGGGGCGGCCTGCCAACCGAACGTCACCGCGCGCGCCTGCTCCCTTCCTCGGCGGCGGGGAGCAGGTGGCCGCAGGCCGGATGAGGGGTGCGGCCACCAACGCCGACGCACGTAACCCCTCACCCCGGCCCTCTCCCCTCCTCCGAGGAAGGGAGCGGGAGTCTGAGCGCGTCGTGGCCCCCTGGCCTTGCACCGGACTTCATTCCAAAATGGTGCCCTTCCTTCAAGCCTGGTGACGCTGCGGCGGACGTGGGCGTCCGCGCTCACACCGGCACTGGCACGCGCTCGATGATGTGGTCAATCACTCCGCGCGCCGTGACCGTCACGGCCCGCGTGCCGCGCCGCGTGATGAGCCGGTGCGGGAGGACCAGTCGGGCGGCTTGCTTGATGTCGTCGGGCAGCACGTATTCGCGGCCCGCCAGCAAGGCGAGCGCCTGGCTGAAGCGCTGCACGTCGAGGCTGCCGCGCGGACTGGCCCCGTGTTCCAAGGAGTCCGCCGCGCGCGTGGCGTGGACGATGTCCACGAGGTAGCCGAGGAGGGATTGTTCGATGGAAACATTGCGCACGGTGGCGTGGACTTGAGCGAGCACGTCGGGCGTCATCACCGGTTCGAGGCGCGTGAGCGGGTCGTCGTGCTGCTGCATCTGAAGCAGCTTCATCTCCGTGGCGCGGTCGAGATAGCCGATGCCCAGGCGCACCATGAAACGGTCCATCTGCGCGAAGGGCAGGGGATAAGTGCCCTCCAGCTCGACCGGGTTCTGCGTGGCCAGCACGAAGAACGGCCATTCGAGCGCGTGCCGCTGGCCGTCCACCGTCACGCTCTGTTCCTCCATCGCCTCCAGCAGCGCGGACTGTGTGCGCGGCGTGGCGCGGTTAATTTCGTCGGCCAGCAGGATGTTCGTGAAGACCGGCCCGCGCCGGAAGGTGAACGCCTGTCGCTCCGGCGCGAAGAGGGTGACGCCCGTGATGTCCGACGGCAGCAGGTCGGCGGTGAATTGCACGCGCTTGAAGTCCGCCGCGAGCGAGCGGGCGAGGGCTTTCGCCAGCAAGGTCTTGCCCAACCCCGGCACGTCTTCGATGAGCACGTGCCCGCCGGAGACGAGCGCCAGCACGGCGTGGGCGACGACCTGTTCCTTGCCGATGAATACGCGCGAGACGTTCTCCACCAGCCGCCGGATGTGCTGGGAGGCGGGGAAGTCCGTCGCGGACGGCGGCGCGGGTGCGGGTGTGGGCGTGGGGTGGTCTTGGAGCAACATGGTTTCGGGGTTGAACGCGGCTGCGGGCAGAGTGTTTCGGCGGGGCGGGTGAATTGCAATGGCGGGCTTGGTAGGGAGCGCTGTCCTCAGCGCGCCGTCGGCCACCCACCTCGCGGAACGGCGCGCTGGGGACAGTCGCGCCCTACCGCCCACTCTGGGCTTCGCTCCCGGGTCCGCCTCTGCCACGGTGTGCGGGTGGGTATTTCGCCGAAAGAGTTTGAGCAGTTGCAGCGCCGCGTGAGCGGAGCCAAGCGGCGCACGGCGGCTCCCGCGCCGGAGGCCGCCGCCCCCGCCCGCACGCACCAAGTCATCCTCGGCGTGGACCCCTCGCTGCGCGGCACGGGCTTCGGGGTCATCCGCGTGGCGAAGCCGCACCCCGTCACGCTGGCGCAAGGGACCATCGTCTGTCCGGCAAGCTGGGAACGCTCGCGCTGTCTGGCAAAGATTTACGCGGCCTTGCGCGACGTGATTCGTGAGCACCAGCCGACGGTGTGCATCGTGGAAGGACTGTTCTTCGCGCAGAACTTGCAGACCGCGCTCATCATGGGCGAGGCGCGCGGGGCGGCCCTCGTGGCGATGGCGGAGGCGGGGCTGGAGATTTACGAGGTCGCGCCGCGCAAGGTGAAGCAGGCCATTGTCGGCTACGGCGCGGCGCAGAAGCTCGCCGTGGCGAAGATGGTGCAGCGGATGTTGCAGCTCGCCGAACTGCCCGACCCCGACGCCGCCGACGCACTGGCGCTGGCGCTGACCCATGTGCAGAGCACGAGCCGGTTTTCACTGGCTGCGGCCAAGCGCGTCTGACACGGCGCGACCATGAGCATGAGCTGGATGTTCCTACTGGTGGTCGTCATGGCGCTGGGCGCGTTTGCCGTGGTCATCGGCGTGATGGTCATGCTGTTCCGCGCGGCGTCCAAGTCCTCGCCCCGACCGCCGGGGGGAGCCAACGCCGTCCCGCCCTTCCTCCCCGACGACAGCCTGACGAACCCGGCCAATCCGCTGTATCACCTCCACCATCCGACCGCGACGCCAGACGACCCGACCCGGCACTTCTCCGCCGACCCCGGCCCCAGCCCGTCGGCGTTTGACAGCGGGAGCAGTTTCAGCCCCTCGTCCGACGCCAGCAGTTCGCCTCCCAGCTCCGACACTGGCGGCTCCGGGTGCGGCTGAAAGCGGCCCTTCCGCACTCCGCCTTCCGCCTTCCGCATTCGCCCCGGCCTTCCGCATTGCTTGCGCGCGCGTTCCTCCGCTACAACGGCGCGGCATGATTTCCTTTCTGCACGGCAAGCTGGTGGACGCGTTGCCCACGCACGTCACCGTGGATGTCCACGGGGTCGGCTACGACGTGCTCATCCCGTTGTCGTCGTTCGACAAGCTGCCCGCGCCCGGCGGCGAGGTGCGGCTGCTCACGCACCTCGCGATTCGCGAGGACGCCCATGTGCTCTACGGCTTCGCGACGGCGGGGGAACGCGAGCTGTTCCGCATGCTCATCAACAACGTCAGCGGCATCGGCCCGAAGACCGCGCTCAACATCCTCAGCGGCATGAACCCCGTCGCCTTCCGGGGCGCGGTGGCCAGTGGCGATGTGAAGGCGCTCTCCACCATCTCCGGCGTAGGCCGCAAGACCGCCGAGCGCATCGTCGTGGAGCTGAAGGACAAGGTCGGCGCGGCGGGCGCGTGGGAGGCGAGCAGCGCGGCGCGCGGGTTGTCCGTGAACGACCAGCGCCTCAACGACGCCGTGCTCGCCCTGATGGCGCTGGGCTTCAAGCAGCCCGAGGCGCACGAGACCGTCCGTGCCGCGCAGACGATGCTCGGCGAGCAGGCGACGGTGGAGGAGTTGGTGCGGGCAGGGTTGAAGAAGGCCTGAAAGATGAACGGGGGCAACGCTCAACACTCAACTTCCAACCGGCCCGCGCCCGCGCGCCTCCGGCTCTCAACTTTCAACTTTCAACCTCGCCCCCTCCCCCCGCTCCCCGTTTGACGCGCCATGTCCGCCGCCCGCTCCCCTTCCTCCGGCCCCGTCATCCCTCATCGGGCGAAGTGGCATGGACTTCTCGCGGCGCGGCTCATCTGGCTGGTGTCGAGTTCGGTCGCGGCGACGCTCCGCTGGCGGTGGCGCGATGAAACCAACTTGTTCGAGAACGGTGGCAAAGAGCCGGTCATCTTCTGTCTCTGGCACAACCGGCTGGCGCTGTCGCTCATCCTCTTCCGCCGTTACGTGCAGGCCCGGCAGCCACAGCGCAAGATGGCCGCGCTCGTGAGCGCGAGCCGTGACGGAGGGATGCTGGCGCGGGTGCTGGAGCTGTTCGA
>JAYTIO010000306.1:0-1550 GCA_043731805.1 Pedosphaera sp.
TTCTTCAACTGCGACGCCATCGCCCGCAGCTCGCTCGCCGAGGCGCACAAGCAAATCGAAGCCCAGCTCGGCGCCCCCACCATTTTGGTCAACGCCGCCGGCGGCAACGCCCCGCAAGTCACCGTCACCGCCGAGCGCCCGTTCGAGCAAATCCAGCTCGCCGACTGGCAGGCGAACTTCGACCTGAACCTCGCGGGCGGCGTGCTCTTGCCCTGCCAGGAGTTCGGCCCCGGCATGTGCCAGCGCGGGCGCGGCAGCATCATCAACATCGCCAGCGTCTCCGCGCACCTGCCGCTCTCGCGTGTGGTGACCTACTCCGCCGCGAAGGCCGCCGTGTTGAGCCTCTCGCAGTTCCTCGCCCGCGAGTGGGCCACCAAGGGCGTGCGCGTGAACACCCTCACGCCCGGCTTCTTCCCCGCCGAGCAAAACCGCAAGCTGCTCTTCAACGAGGATGGCTCGCCGACCGCGCGCACCAAATCCATCTGGGGCCACACGCCGATGAATCGCTTCGGCGAATCGCACGAGCTCATCGGCGCGTGCCTCTTCCTCGCGAGCCACGCGGCCAGCAGCTTCGTCACCGGCACGGACCTCCGCGTGGACGGCGGCTTCCTGAGCCAGACGATTTGAGCCCACGAATGCAGGAGGACCGGACTTATAAGGAGAGCAGGCAGGCAGGCGAGGAAGCTCAGTCGCTCACCCGCCACTGTCTTTTTCCTGCCCTCCTGCCCTCCTTATAAATTCCCTCCTCCTCACCTATGGCCGACGACAAGACGAAGCACACTTACGACGAGAGCAAGGTCAAGACGCTCTCCAGCATCGACCACATCCGCCTGCGCACCGGCATGTATATCGGGCGCATCGGCAGCGGCGCGCACTACGACGACGGCTGCTACATCCTGCTCAAGGAGGTCATTGATAACGCGATTGACGAGTTCATCATGGGCTTCGGCAAGCAGGTCGAAATCACCGTCGCCGGCAACCACGTCCGCGTGCGCGACTTCGGGCGCGGCATCCCGCTGGGCAAGCTCGTGGACTGTGTTTCCCAAATCAACACGGGCGCGAAATACAACAGCGACGTCTTCCAGTTCAGCGTCGGCCTCAACGGCGTCGGCACCAAGGCCGTCAACGCGCTCTCCAAAGTGTTCACCGTCCGCAGCCATCGCGACGGCGACTTCGCCGAGGCGACCTTCAAGCAGGGCAAGCTCAAGCAGGAGAACAAGGGCAAGACCCCTGAGCCCAACGGCACGTTCATCGAGTTCGAGCCGGACCCGGTCATCTTCAAGGAGAGCGAGTTCAAGGCCGAGTTCATCGAGAAGCGCCTGCGCCACTACAGCTACCTGAACTCCGGCCTGCGCCTCATCTTCAACGGCGCCGAGTTCGTCTCCCGCCACGGCCTGCTCGACCTCGTGATGGAAGACCTCGGCGGCGACAACGCGGAACCCATTTACCCGCCGCTGCACTTCACCAGCAAGACCCTGGAGTTTTGCTTCACGCACACCAACAGCCGCTACGGCGAGAGCTTCTTCTCCTTCGTCAACGGCCAATACACC
>JAYTIO010000307.1:0-7115 GCA_043731805.1 Pedosphaera sp.
AACGCGGGCACGGCGGCGCGCTTCCTCGCGGCGATGGTCTGCCTCGGCGACGGCGTGTATCGCCTCAGCGGCGTGCCCCGAATGCACGAGCGCCCGCAAGCCGCGCTCTTCGCCGCCCTGCGCGAGCTGGGCTACCGCGTGGAGAGCGAGCGCGGTGACGACAAGCTGCCCGCGCGCATCTTCGGGGCAAGTCGAAACCCGAAACCCGGAATCCCAAATTGCAGGGTCAGCGTCACGGAAAGTTCGCAATTCGCCTCCGCGCTGCTGCTCTCCGGCGGCGTGGGCGGGTGGCAGGTGGAAATCACCGGCGCGAACGAGGACGAACTGCCCTACGTGGACATGACCCGCGAGCTGGTAAAGGTCTTCCCGGACAATGGCGGCGAGTTCCAAATCGAACCGGACGCGTCGAGCGGGAGTTATTTCTCCGGCATTGGCTGGTTGCTGCCAAACGACCCAATCCCAAATCCTCTCAACCCAGTCGGGAAACCGTGGGTAAAGCCAAGTATCACCCTGTTCATGCCGGGCACGGTCAGGCAAGAGGACGCCAAGTTCACGAACTTCTTCCAACACCCTCCACACATCCACCGGAGTCAAAAGGAGATGGGAGAGGTGGGCGATTCCATTTCCCGAGCTTCCGATTTGGCCGATAGCATCATGACCGCCATTGTCCTGGCCCCTTTTGCATCCACCCCAACTCGCTTCACCGACCTCGGCCGCCTCCGCGTGCAGGAGTGCGAGCGCGTCGTCGCGTTGCGGACGGAGCTGACCAAGTGCGGCGCGAAGGTCATCGAGGAGGGCGACACGCTGACGGTTTTCCCCTCGGCGCTCCACGGCGCGGAGATCGAAACCTACGACGACCATCGCATGGCGATGTGCTTCGCGGTGCTCGGCTTGAAAGTGCCCGGCATCAAAATCAAGCATCCCGCCTGCGTGAAGAAGACCTTCCCCAACTTTTTCCAGAAGCTCGCCACCCCGCCCCCCCACGGCCTCGGCGCCGAAATCCGCGACGCCGCCACCGGGCGCAAACTCGCGCTGGAGGAGCTGTTTGCGGACTGACGCCTTCGTAGTCGCAACCTTTAGGTTGCGCTTCACCTGAGGCGCAGGCTAAAGCCTGCGACTAACAGCGCCGCCGACCTTCAACCCGAAACCCCAAACCCGAAACCCTGTTTTGACCAAACCCTACGTCATCGCCATTGATGGTCCCAGCGCCAGCGGCAAGGGCGTCACCTCCCGCCGCCTCGCGCAGATGCTCGGCCTGCTCACCGTGGACACCGGCGCGATGTATCGCACGCTCGCCTGGCATTGCCTCCGCATGAAGGTGGACGTGAACGACGACAAGAAGGTCGCCGCCCTCTGCCGCAAGTGGAAGACCACGCTCGTCGTCGCCGACGGCCACGTGCGCCTGCTGGTGGACGGCTATTATCCCGCGCAGGAAATCCGCACCTCCGAGGCCAGCGCCGCCGTCGCGCACGTCGCGCAGATTCGCTTCGTCCGCGACTGGATGAAGGCCAAGCAACGCGAGTGCCTTCAGTTCGGCAGTTGCGTCATGGAAGGCCGCGACATCGGCTCGAACATCTTTCCGGAGACCGACTACAAATTCTTCCTCGATGCCAGCCCCGAGGTCCGCAAGTTCCGCCGCGAGCGCGACGGCGTGAAGGAGGATGTCCACGCGCGCGACAAGCGCGACAGCCAGCGCGCCCACTCGCCGCTCATGCCCTCGCTGGGCGCGATGATTATTGATAACTCGCACCAGGTCGTGCAGCAGACCTGCGACCTCATGCTCGCGGAAATCAACGAGCGGCGGAAAGCCAACCGGTTGGTGCCGCTCAAGCCGGTGGCGTGAGCGCGCCGCGCATGAAGCCCGTCTATCGCCTCACCTGGCTCGCCTGCCGCGCCTACTACCGGCTCTGGCATCGCTGGCGCGTGCTGAACCCCGAGCGCATTCCGCTCACCGGCCCGGTCATCATCGCGGCGAACCACAGCAGTTACCTCGACCCCGCGCTCATCGGCAGCGGCGTGCCGCGTCCCATCAACTACCTCGCCCGCGAATCGCTCTTCCGATCGTCCATCTTCGGCTGGTATCTCCGCGCGCTCAACGTCGTGCCCGTGGACCGCGATGGCGGCGGCGCGGCGGGCTTGAAGGGCATCCTCGACCGGTTGCTCAACGGTGGCGCGGTCATCCTTTTCCCCGAGGGCACGCGCTCGGCGGACGGGCAATTGCAGCCCGCCCGCGCCGGCATCGGCCTCACCGTCATCAAGTCCGACGCGCCCGTTGTGCCGGTGCGCGTCTTCGGCACCTTCGAGGCCTGGCACCGGCACCAGCGGCTTCCCCGTCCGCACCGGGTGATGGTGAAGTATGGCGTGCCGATGAATTTCGAGACCCTGCGCGCGGAAGCCAAGACCTGCTCCAAACCGCGCCTCAAAGTCATTTATCAGGAAATCGCCGACCAACTCATGGCCGCCATCGCGAAGCTGGAGTCGGTGGAAGACGCGAGGTAACTGAATGCCCGCAGGCATGAACCACTAACCGGCACTGACCTGCACTAATGGAAGACACCGCGCGTCCCATGCGGCGGCAATTCCACCCACGGCCCTTTCCCCATCCCATTAGTGCCGGTCAGTGCCGGTTAGTGGTTTTTCAAAGTGAAGCGCAGCCCGAACACCCGCCTTGCCCCTCCCGTCCGAAGCCCGTATCACGAACGCCGCACCGCACCGATGAAACCTCTCGTCCGCACCCGCCGCGCCGCCTTCGCGCTCCTCTCGCTGCTCTCCGCTCCCCTCTCTTCCCCCGCCGCCGAGCCCGACCCGCGCTTCACGCCCGAAATGGCCGAGTTCGTGAAGCACTTCAAGGGCGGTGGGATGCTCCAGGACGGCTCCGCGAAACCCACGCCCGCCGAGTCGCTCG
Organism: Pedosphaera sp.; assembly: GCA_043731805.1. Taxonomy (GTDB): domain Bacteria; phylum Verrucomicrobiota; class Verrucomicrobiia; order Limisphaerales; family SXTU01; genus SXTU01. The sequence continues at coordinate 2,906 of JAYTIO010000307.1, forward strand.
CGCAATTCCAAGTCGCCCCCGGCCTCCGCTGGGATCTCGCCGCCACCGAGCCGATGGTCCGCCAGCCGCTCAACATCCACTTCGATGAACGCGGCCGGATGTGGGTGGTGCAGTATCTCCAGTATCCCTTCCCCGCCGGGCTGAAGGTCACGAAGTATGACCAATACCTCCGCGCCATCTACGACAAGGTCCCGCCGCCGCCGCCGAATCATTTCAAGGGCGCCGACCGCATCACGATTCTCGAAAGCACGCGCGGCGACGGCACCTTCGACAAAGCGAAGGACTTCGTCAGCGACCTGAACATCGCGCGCAGCGTCGTCACCGGGCGCGGCGGCGTATGGGTGTTGAACCCGCCTTACCTCCTCTTCTACCCCGACAAAAACCGCGACGATATCCCGGACGGTCCGCCTGAAGTAAAACTCTCCGGCTTCGGCCTCGAGGATACGCACAGCGGCGCGAACTCGCTCGCGTGGGGGCCGGACGGCTGGCTCTACGGCGCGCACGGCAGCACCTGCACGGCGGACATCAAGGGCGTGAAATTCCTCGGCCAAGCCATCTGGCGTTATCATCCGGTGAGCGGCGACTTCGAGGTCTTCGCCGAGGGCGGCGGCAACACCTTCTCCGTCGAGTTTGATGCGCAAGGCCGCGTCTTCTCCGGCTCGAACTACGGCCAGACGCGCGGCCTGCATTACGCTCAAGGCGCGCTCTACATCAAGGGCTGGTCCAAGCACGGCCCCGCGATGAACCCGTATCGCTTCGGGTGGTTCGAGCACATGGCGCACAAGGGCTACGAGCCGCGCTTCCCGCAGGCGATGCTCTACTACGAGGGCGGCGCGATTCCCCAATACGAGGGCCACATCGTCGTCGGCATGGCGCTCACGAGCCGCGTGATGGCCAGCCAGGTCGCGCGCGACACCTCGACCTTCCAGACCGCCGACATCGAGACGAGCGTGCTCTCCAGCAACCGCTGGTTCCGCCCCGTGGACATGAAGACCGGTCCCGACGGCGCGATTTACTTCGCCGACTGGTGCGACAGCCGCCTCAGCCACCTCGACCCACGCGACACCTGGGACAAGGAGTCCGGCCGCATCTACCGACTCTCCGCGACGGGCGCGAAGGTGGGCTGGGAGAAAATGGATTACACCAAGCTCTCCGGCGACGAACTCATCAAGCTCCTCTCGCACCCAAACAAGTGGCATCGCCAGACCGCGTTGCGCGTGCTGTGGGACCGTGGAGACAAGTCGCTCGTGCCGAAGCTGAAGGCGCTCGTGCTTGCGAAAGCTTCTCCCTCGCCCCTCGGAGGGGAGAGGGCCGGGGTGAGGGGTGACGACAACCATCTCGCGCTCGAAGCCTTCTGGGCCGTGAACGCCAGCGGCGGCTTCGACGACACCTTCGCCCTGCAAACGCTCAAGCACCCCAACGAAATGGTCCGCTACTGGACCATCCGCCTCCTTGGTGACCGCAAGCGCGTCACGCCGCTACAACAAGCCGCCCTGCTCGCCACCGCGAAGTCCGAACCCGTCGCCGAAGTCCGCGCCCAGCTCGCCAGCAGCGTCACGCGCCTGCCCGGCAATGACGCCTTGCCCATCACGCGCGAGCTGCTCTTGCGCAACGAAGACGTGACCGACAAACACGTTCCCCTCCTGCTCTGGTGGGCCGTCGAGAGCAAGTGCGCCACCGACCGCGACGCCATTCTCCGTATGCTGGAGGACAGCACCTTCTGGCACGCGCCCATCGTGCAGAAGTTCATCATCGCGCGCCTCGGCCAGCGCTTCACCGCCGAGCGCACCGACGCCAACCTCGAAACCGCCGCGAAGCTCTTCGCCCTCGCGCCCAGCCCCGCCGATGCCGACGAACTCATCAAAGGCATGGAAGCCGGTTTGCAAGGCGACCCCGTGAAGTCCGTCCCCGCCGCGCTCTCGAAGAAGGTCGCCGAGCTGTGGGCCAGTCGCGCGCCCACGCCCACGCTCATCAGCTTCGCCGTGCGCCTCGGTCACGCGCCCGCCGCCGAGGCCGCGCTTGCCCGCATCACCGACGCGAAAGTTTCCGAGGCCGACCGCCGCAAGACCATCACGCTGCTCGCCGAACGCCGCGTGGACGCCGCCGTGCCGACCTTCCTCAAGCTGCTCCGCTTCGAGAAGAGCGACGCCCTCCGCCTCGACCTCATCAACGCCCTCCAGCGCTTCGCCTCGCCGGACATCGCGCGCGAGCTGCTCGACCTTTATCCCGGCTTTCCCGCCAAGCTCCGCGACACCGCGCAAGCCGCGCTCGCGAGTCGGCCCGACTGGTCCCGTCGCCTCCTCGCCGCCGTGGACGAGGGCCAGCTCAAGAAAGAGCAAATCTCCATCGCGAACCTGCTCGCCATCACCGCGTTCAAGGACGCCGCGAGCGACGCGCTCATCAAGAAGCACTGGGGCCGCCTCACCAAGAGCAGCGAGGAGAAGGAAGCCCAAATCGCGAAGGTGCGGAAACTCCTCGCCGGCCCGAAAGGCGACGCGAAGGTCGGCCACGAAGTCTTCAAGCTCGCGTGCGCCGTCTGCCACATGATGAACAAGGAGGGCGGCAAGATTGGCCCCGACCTCACTGGCTACGAGCGCGACAACCTGGACTTCATCCTCCCCGCCATCGTGGACCCGAGCCTCGCCATCCGGGAGGAATACATCGGCTTCAACATCACCACGACCGACGAGCAGACACTGACGGGCCTCGTCACCGAGTTGACCAAGACCTCCGTCACGCTCCTCGACACCGCCGGCAGCAAGACCGTGCTCTCGCGGACGAACATCAAGGAAATGAAAGCCAGCCACACCTCACTCATGCCCGAGGGCCTGCTCGACGCGATGACTGAGCAGCAGGTGAGGGACCTCTTCGCCTACTTCATGGCCGGCACGCCGACGGTGAACGGCAAAAAGTGAGCACGGGCAGTTCCGGCAAGCCCACATCCTCCGGCAGCGCGTCCGTCCGCACTTTCTGAATGGCCTTTTTCCACGACCAGTCGAAGCTGGGCCTATGACTCAAACAACCTTTGCCAGCGGTTGCTTCCTCGCTGCCGTTTGGCTCGCGCTGGTGCCGCCCGCCCGCGCTGCGACCCGCAAGCTTGATTTCAACCGCGACATCCGACCCATCCTTTCGGACAACTGCTACGCCTGCCACGGGCCGGACGAGAAGGCCCGCAAGGGCAAGCTCCGCCTCGACGTGGCCGAGAGTGCGCTCGCCAAGCACGCGGTGGTGCCGAGGGACTTGAAGAAGTCCGAGCTGTGGTCCCGCGTCGCGACGAAGGAAAAGGACGACGTGATGCCCCCGCCGGAGTCGCACAAGAAGCCGCTCAAGCCGGAGCAACTCGCGCTGCTCAAGCAGTGGATTGAGGAGGGGGCGAACTACCAGGGGCATTGGTCGTTCGTCGCGCCGGTGAGGGCGGCGGCCCCTTCAATCGGCAATCGGCAATCGGTAATCGGCAATCCGGTTGACTCCTTCATCGCTGCCAAGCTCGCCGAGAAGAAGCTCACGCCCAACCCCGAAGCCTCCCGCGAAGTCCTCATCCGGCGCGTCACCTTCGACATCACGGGCCTCCCGCCGACGGTCGCGGAGGTGGACGCGTTTCTCGCGGACACTTTGGCGAACGCTTACGAGAAGGTCGTGGATCACTTGCTCGCGTCGCCGCACTACGGCGAGCACATGGGCCGGCACTGGCTCGACGCGGCGCGTTACGGCGACACGCACGGGATGCACTTGGACAACGAACGTTCCATGTGGCCTTACCGCGACTGGGTCGTGCGCGCCTTCAACCGCAACCTGCCCTTCGACCAGTTCACCATCGAGCAGCTCGCGGGCGACCTGCTGCCCAGCCCGACGCAGGACCAGCTCATCGCCACTGGCTTCAACCGCTGCAACGTCACCACGGGCGAGGGCGGCAGCATCAATGAGGAGTGGATTTTCCGCTACGCCGTGGACCGCACGGAGACCGCCGCGTCCGTGTGGATGGGGCTGACCGCCGGTTGCGCCGTCTGCCACGACCACAAATACGACCCCATCACGGCGAAGGATTTCTACTCGATGTATGCCTTCTTCCACAGCAACGCCGACCCCGCGATGGACGGCAATCAGCTCCTCACCGCACCCACGCTCAAGCTCACCACGCCCGAGCAACAGCGGAAGCTCGACAACTTCAACGCGCAAGTCGCCGCCGTGGACAAGAAAATCAAAGCCGAGC
>JAYTIO010000308.1:0-2269 GCA_043731805.1 Pedosphaera sp.
TGCGCCCAGTCAATGCTGCTCTCGTCCTTGGTCGGGTCTTCGTGCCCGGTGAGCACGGTGAAGCTGGAGCAATGGTCGCGGTGCGTGACGGGGATGCCCGCGTAGTTCGGCCCGGCGAAGAAGGAGGACACGCCCGGCACCACCTCGAAGGGCACCTTCGCCGCCGCGAGTTCCTCGGCCTCCTCACCGCCGCGTCCGAAGATGTAAGGGTCGCCGCCCTTGAGGCGCACGACCGTCTGGCCGGCCTTCGCCTTGGTGACGAGCAACTGGTTCAAGTCCTCCTGCGGGATGGCATGGGCGGCAGCGCGCTTGCCGCCGTAGATGAACTCGGCGGTCTTGGGCGCGAGCCGCAGCAGGTCGGGGTTGACGAGCGCGTCATAGACGACCACGTCCGCGCGCGCGAGCAGCTCCGCGCCTCGGCGCGTGAGCAAGCCCGCGTCGCCCGGCCCTGCACCAACCAAATAGACTGTGCCTTTTGCCTTCATGTGCGCGGGACTGTAAACGAAGCCGGTCCGGCTGCCAGTCTGAGTTCCAATTCTCCCCCGCCCCGCGCCTACGCCAGCAACTCGCGCACAACTCGCCCGCGCACATCTGTCAGGCGATGGAAGCGCCCGCCGTGCAGGAACGTCAGCCGCTCGTGGTCCAGACCCAACAGGTGCAGCATCGTCGCGTGCAGGTCGGGCGTCTCCACGATGTTCTCCACCGCGCGGTAGCCGAACTCATCCGTCGCGCCGTAGCTCATCCCGCCGCGCACGCCGCCGCCCGCGAGCCAAACGGTGAAGCCCTGTGGGTTGTGGTCGCGCCCGTCGCTGCCTTGCGCGAAGGGCGTGCGGCCAAACTCGCCGGCCCAGAGCACGAGCGTGTCGTCGAGCAGCCCGCGCGACTTCAAGTCCTTCAACAGCGCCGCGATGGGCTGGTCCACGACAAAGGCATTTCGCTCATGGTCCTTCTTCAAGCTCCCGTGCTGGTCCCACGGCGCGACGAAGCGAATCCCGCTCACCGCGCTGACCTCCACGAACCGCACGCCGCGCTCGACGAGCCGCCGCGCCTGCAAGCATTGCCGGGCGTAACGGGCCTTGAGCGGGTCGGTGGAGTCCGTGCCGTAGAGCTGATGCGTGGCGGCGCTCTCGCTCTTCAAATCGGCAGCTTCCGGCACCGCCGTCTGCATCGCCGCCGCCAGCTCGTAGTTGCGAATGGCGGTCTCCACCGCGCTGCTCTGCGCGCCGAGCTGCGACGCGAACGCACGGTCATTCTCCGCGATGAACGCGAGCTGGTTTGCCCGCGCCGTCGCAGTGCCGGACGCGGCGAGATTCTCCATGACGTTGCCGCCGGTGAGGTTGAACTGCGTCGCCTCGAAGCGCGCGGGGAGGAAGCCGCTGCTCCAGTTCGCCACGCCGCCGAGGGGCATCATCCCGCCGTTGAGCACGACGAAGCCGGGCAGGTTTTCCGTCTCCGTGCCGAGGCCCTAGTTCGCCCACGCGCCCAGGCTGGGCCGGCCCTGCATCGTGCTGCCCGTGTGCAGGAAGTAGCAGGCCTGCGCGTGCTCCGGCGACGCGCCGGTCATCGAGCGGATGACACACAAGTCGTCCGCGCAGCCGCCGAGGTGCGGGAAGAGCTGGCTCACCGGCGTGCCCGCCTGCCCGCGTGGGGAGAACTCCCACGGGCTCGCGAGCGTCTTGCCGATGGCGTCGAACTGCGTCGCATCAATCCGCATCGGGAAGGGCTTGCCATGCTCGGCGCGCAGGCGCGGCTTCGGGTCAAACGTGTCCACCTGCGACGGCCCGCCATCCATGAAGAGAAAGATAACGCGCTTGGCGCGGGCGGGGTGGTGTGTAGTGAAAGGTGGAGAGTGAAGCGTTGAAGCGGCTGCGTTGCGTCCGAACAGTCCCGCGAAGGCCAGCCAGCCGAAGCCGGTGGAGACACGCTGAAGCAGCGCGCGGCGGGACAGTTTCCAGTGGGCATTCATCGCAGGTAGAGCAACTCCTTCAGGTTGAACACCGCGTGGGTCAGGTCTTGCCAGGCCTTCTTCTCGTCGCCGGTCGTGGTGGTTTGCTGGGCAAGGAAGGCGGTGGCACGTGTGACTTCAGCTTCCGTGGCAGGTCGGCCAAGCGCGGTCGCGTGGAGCCAGCGGAGGCGCGAGGGCATGTCGCCGGGTTGGGCGAGCGCACGGGCGGCGAAGTGGCTGGCTTGTTCGAGGACGAATGGGTCGTTCAGCAGCGTGAGGCTTTGGGCGGGAGCATTCGTCGGCTCGCGGCGACCAGCGGGGGCG
>JAYTIO010000309.1:0-3111 GCA_043731805.1 Pedosphaera sp.
CGGTCGGCGATGTTCACCATCTCGGGCAGCACCAGCTTGCCGCGCGCGAACTTCGCCGCGTCGCTCTCCGGGTAATCCCACGTCGCGCGCTTGTAGCGACGATACGCGAACTCGAGCTGCCCGCCGCTGCGATACGACTCGCCCGACCAGAAGATGGCGTCGGGGCGGAACTTGCTGCGCGGGTAGTTCTCCACCAGCAGGTCGAACTCCTTGCCGGCCTTGCCGAACTGCTCGGCTTTATACCAGCACTGCGCCGCGCGGAAGAGCATCCGCTCCGCCCACTCGTGCGCGGGGAAACGCTCGACGAACTTCTTCGAGACCTCCGCCGCCGTCGGGTATTCCTTCTTGTTGTAGAAATACTCCGCGATGCGCACGACGACGTTGGCGACCAGCGGGTTCTCCGGCCAGGTGTAAGCGAGCGTCACGTATTCCGCGCTCGCGGCGTCCATGTCGTTCTTCTCCTCGTGGCACTGGCCGAGCTTGTATTGCGCGTCCGGAGCGAGCGGATGGTCGGAGTGGTTCTGGACGATGCGCTTGTAGTAGCTGATGGCCTCGTCGTATTTCTTCAACTCCTGCGCGAACTGCCCGAGCAGGTAGTCGGTGCGCGCCTCGTATTGCTTGCTCGGGTAGTCGTTGCTCAACTCCTTGAGCAACTGCATCCCCTCGTTCAGCGCGTTGGTCGCCTGTGGCAACTGCTTTAGCGCGCGGAAGTTTTTGAACAGCTCGAAGTAAGCCTCCGCCATGCGGAACTGCGACTCGATGGCCACCTTCTCCGTCGCATACTTCTTCTCGAAGACCAGCAGGTTGCCGTCCGTGCCCTTCACCACGTTGATGGTCTTCTCGAACTTCGCGGTCGCGTCCGTCTTGCTCGCGTAGGTGAGCGTGATGGCGTCGCCGAACCACGCCTCCATCTTGTCGTCGCCCGGCGTGGGCTTCTCACCGGCCACCAGCGGGAAGCTGCCGGTGAAGTCGCCGCTATGGCTGAGGGTTTCCATCAGCTTCACGGTGAACTTCTCGCCGCGCGGACTGGTGAGCGTGACCACGACGCTGTCGCGCTCGGGCGTCGCGTCCGCCGTCAGGTCCTTCACGCGCAGGAACACCTTGTCGCCGATGTAGAGGTTGGTGACGGGCTTGTCGTAGCCGCTGTCGGTGAACTCCACGCTCGCCGGCACCGACAGCCGCGCCTGGTCCTTGAACACATTCGTGCCCACCTTGTAAGTCACGGTGATGACATCCTGGCCGTTGAGGTTCAGCACCGGCACCACGTTCGCGAGCTGCTGCTCCTGCTGCACGCTCGGGTTGCGGCGCGCGGCGAGCGTCCGCGTGTCGCCCGGCTCCAGCACGATGGTCGGCGGCGAATCCTTGTCGCCGAGGTTCATGAAAATCTGGCCGACGAAGCGCCCAATCTCCAGCGCGTCGTCCACCACCTTGCGCTTGGCCAGCTTGCCGCCGGCAATGTCCGACAGCGGGCAAATGACCTCGATGCTGCTGCCGCCGGAGGTCGTGAGCGTGGCCTTCACTTCGCTGAAGGAATCCTTCGCCGCGCCGGGGTCAATGATTTCAAACGTCAGCGGCGGCCGGAAGGCGACGGACTTGATGGCCGGCGCGTTGGTGTCAATGGAGGAGGTGAATTCAAACACCTCATTGCCCGCCTTGTTCACCGTGGCGTGCGACTGCACGAAGCCAATCTTCACCTCGCCGGGCGCGACGGCTTCCAACTGCGTCGTCCGCACCGTGGGCGCGCCGGGGTCGGTGTTCTGCTCGTCGAGATACGCGGCCTCGACCATCGCGCCGGGCGGCAGCTTGAAGCCGTTGGTGCGCTGCTCGGACCAGATGTCGAACTCCTTCGTGAAGACGCCGGTGAACGGCTCGGTCTCCGTGGCTTCCATCTTCACGGCCTCGCCGTCGCCGACCTTGAGGGTGAACTTCACCTTGTCGCGCTTGTCGGTCGTGTCCATGTCGTAGTCGGTCACGCGAATGATGACGCGCTGGCCGGGGTCCACGCGGCGGACCTGCTTGACGTAGGTCTCGGGGATGGCCTGCCCGGCGTTCGCCTTGAAGTCGTAGCCGATGAAACCAATCGTCGCGTTGAAGTAGGTGGCAACGATGGTTTGCGACAGCCCGCGCGGCTTGCCCTGCGACACCATGCTCGTCTCGTCCTCATAGACCGCCGTCACGCGGTCGCTCGGCGTGAGACGGAGCGAGTCACCCGCGACGGCCTCGGCCTCGGCCTTGGTGGGCAGCAGCACCAAGCCGGCGGCGTCCACCACTTCCATCTCGGCGATGCGCGGCGAGGTGCCGGTGAACTTCTCGATGTTCATGCGCACGTAGCGGCCGGAGGCGTTCGTGAGCTGGATGGTCGCGCCGGCGAAGTTGCCCGAGTTCGTCTCGACGATGCGCGCACGCTGCTCGGCGGTGGAGCCGGTGTAGTTCGTCGTCGCCGCCACCGTGGTCCAGTCGGTGAGGTTGGTGGAAACCTGGATGGCATACTCAACCGGCCGCTTGTCCTTGGTGAAACCGTCGTTGCTCCACTTGAGCGTGCCCAGCTTGGTGGCCTGCTTGAGGTCCACGGCGATGAACTTCGGCGCGCGCCCGTCGTTCAAGCCTTCCCACGAAGTCTTCGGGTTGTTGTCAATCGCCCGCACCGCCTCGTTGCCAGCGGAGCGGTCGCTGGCGAAGACGTTCGCCGCAATCTCCACCGTCTTGAGCGTGCCCCGGAAGATGCCCGTGTGCGGGCCCGTCTCGGTGAGCGTGGCGGTCACCTTGCTGCCGCTGGCGGCGGAGACGAGAATCTTGATGGTGTCGGCGTCCTTGCTCACGTCGCGGTCGGCGTCGGTGACCTGGAGGTAGATGTTGTTGCCCGGCTTGAGCGAGTTGCCCGTGCGGAACTCCTGCCGAAACTCCAGCCCCGCCTGCTTGCCCGCGCGCTGGCGCTGCTCGCGCAGCTTCTCCTCGAAGCTCACTTCTTCCTCGTCCTTGATTTCGGTGGCCGAGATTTTGAACTCACCGTCGGACGCCAGCCGGATGTTCGAGCGCGGCTTGGCGATGCTGGTGAACTGCTTCTTGAAGTCATCCGGGTAGTCGTAGGTGATGGTGTCCGCGCCGTTCACT
>JAYTIO010000310.1:0-3179 GCA_043731805.1 Pedosphaera sp.
GCTGGAGCTGCTTGAAGTTCGAGGTGCAGGCCGCCCCTTTGGCCTTCGCCTTGGCCTGGGCCAAGGCCGGGAGCAACATGCCGGCGAGGATCGCGATGATGGTGATCACGACGAGCAGTTCAATCAGGGTGAACGCCGCACCACCCATGCGCGGGGGCAACGGACGCAGATAAGCTTTCATGAGCAGTGGTTGTTGTCCCTTTGCTGACGCCGGTGAGTCGAAGCCATTCACGTCGTCGCTGCTCCTCCGTAGTTTCACGGCGATGCTTCCGTCAGCATCCCCGTCGGCCACTGCTCGCGGGGCTGCCACCCGAGCACTTCCTTCGTCAGCGAGAGATCGAAGTGCGTCGCGTTCACCGGACAACTCGTCGCGTTGAGCGCGACGAAGCGAATGGACAAGGGGGCTTTCACCGCCGCGTGGAAGAATGTGCCTGCGTCACCGGGGCTGAGATAAACGTCCTTCGCCCAGTCCAGCGCGGCGAACTCCCGCTCCTGCCCAGGGCGCGGACACCAACCTAAGCGTGCGGCAATCACACTCAACCCGTGCAACTCCGCGTAGCTCTGGCCGATGGACTCGGCGAACACCTTCGCCGCCGCATACCAGTAGCGCGGCGTCAGCGGATCCGTGGTGCGAATGGGCGCTCCGCCGCGTTCGCGCTGCCACCAGTTCACTTGGCCGGAGCTGGCGAGGACAAGGCGCTTCGCCCCGGCCAGCCGCGTCGCTTCCATGACGTGATGAAGGCCGACAATGTTGTTCGGGAGCAGGTCCGTCAGGAAGTCCGCGTCGTCCGGCGTCGCGGCGAGGTGGATGACCGCGTGGACGCCCTCCGCCGCGCGGCGGACCACGTCGGCATCCGTGAGGTTGCCGACGTGAGCGTCGGCGAGGCCGGGCGTGGGCACGCGGTCGAAGCCACGCACGCGCTCGCCGCGCGCTACGAGCGCTTGCACCACGGCTTGGCCGACGCGTCCGGCGGAGCCAGTGACGAGGATAAGTTCGGGAGCGGACATGGCTGGAGCAGGGAACCGCTTGGCTAGTAGCGCAGTTGCAGGTTCAGCCCGATGGCGTGGAGGTCGAAGAGATTGTGCGTCTCGTAACGGTAGGTGGGCTGGAGGGAGAAGTGTTCGTTGATGCCCCACTTCCAGTCCACGCCGATGCTCTGGAAGTCCTTCTCGCCGATGAGGCCCTTGATGAGCTGCGTGGCGTTCTCCTCGCCGATGGCATAGGTCACACCCACGGACGACTGCGGGCTGAACTGCCACGTCGTGCCCACCAGCCCAGCGAAGCCGGTGCTCGCGCGGCCGCCCTTGGGCGCGTCGTGCGTTACATACATCCGCGCGTGCGTGGACCACTGCGGATGCCATTGCCACGCGAGGCCGGGGACGATTTGCAGCACCGGCTCATCCGCGAACCGCAGGTGACTCACGCTCAAGCTGGCCGCGAGGTCGTCGTTGAAGTGGTATTCCGTCTGCGCCCCGACCCGCCAGCGCGGGATGAAGCCGCCGTTGATTGCTCCCCCAGCTTCGAGACCGAGAATCCAGCTCGGCGTCACATGCGTGTTCCAGCCGAGCAGGACTTGGTTCGCCGAGGCACCGAAGCGGGAGAACGTGCGATACTCGCCCGAGACGGCCATGCCCAAGGGCCGCCGCCAATACGCCGCGAGATAACCCTCGTGCCACGCCTGCAAGCGCGCGTGCGCACCCGTGGTGTCGTTCAACGTCGCGAACTCATAGCCCGTGCTCACGCCGATGACCGAGGCGTCGGCCGTGCGGACTTGCTTGCTGAGTTTCTCCTGCGCGGCGTCCTGCAAGTCCGCGCTGGGCGCGGCGGGCACGCGGGCGACGACGCGTTGCCACGGCTCGCCGGACTCCTTGCGGAGCAGGCGCAACGCCTCGCCGCTCACCTCGGGCGCGAGTGGGTCGAGGAGTGCTTGCAGGGCAGGGGAGTTCACCTCGCCGCCGTGCGTGGCCGCCCACTTTTGCGCCCACAACTCCGGCCACGCATCCGTCGGCTGCGCGCGTCGGTAGTCCTGCAACACGGCGAAGAACGCGTCGGCATCCTGCTCGCGGAACGCAATCTTGAGCCGCTCCCGATAGACCAACGCGGAGCCGGGGGCGACGCGCTGGGCGGAGTCGAGCGCCTGCCACGCGCGGTTGGCGTCACCGCGTGCGAGTGTCACGTCGGCGATGCCGAGCCAAGCGGTGAACGACTCGGGATTCCGGGCCACGACTTGTTCGTAAAGCGCGAGGCTGTCGCGCGGTTTGCCCTGCTGCCGGGCCAGCCGCGCGAGTCCGAGCAGCGCTTCGTCACGGTCGGGAACGAGTTGCGCCGCGCGGTCGAAGTAGTCCCGCGCGTCCCGCGTCTTCCCGGCGGTGGCAAAGGCCTCTCCAGCCGCAATCATCACGTTGTAAGTGTGGGCTTGAGCGGGCGTCTCGGCGTAACTAGCGATGAGATTCAGCCCCGCCTCTGGCTGCCCGCGCACAATGAGTCGCTGGGCTTGGAAAGCGACTTGGCGCAGGCGCAAGTCCGGGTCACCCGTGCGTCGGTTCGCGAGCGCGAAGGCCGCTTCATCGTTGTCCACCGCCGCGTGAATCGTGGCGAGGAACAAGCCCACCTCCGCGTCCTGCCGGCCCGTGCGATGATCCAAGTCCACCGCTTGCCGATAGGCCGTGGTCGCGCGACCCGCCGCCAACCAAGCCCGGTTGAGCCCGACTTGGGCTGTGATGTTGTCGGACCCCGAGGCGGCGATGGCTTGGTCATACGCCGACTGCGCCTCACGCCAGTTCCCGCGCCAGAGTTGAGTGTTCCCGTAGCCAGTCTGCGCGGCGGCATCGCTGGGATTCCCTTGCAGCAAGCCCCGATAACGCTCCCCCGCGCTGGCCGTGCGACTCAGCCAGCCCAAGTATTGCGCTTCCAACAGTCGGTAAGCCCCGTTCCCCGCATCCGCGCGGAGCAGGCGTCGGACAATCGCGAGCGACTCGCTGATCTGCCCCCGTTTCGCCAGCGCATCCGCGCGCAGCAAGGCCGACTCCGGCGCTTCCGCGTTGGGCTGCCAAGTCTGCCCCGCCCGCTCCGTCGCAGTCGGTCGGAACGGAGTTTGGGCCGCCACCGGGAAACCTAGGAAGACGGCCCACACGCCGACGAAGCCGGCCCCGCGAACCAAAAACCTCGCCGCGACGCA
>JAYTIO010000311.1:0-2983 GCA_043731805.1 Pedosphaera sp.
GGTGAACTTTCGCGCGCAGGACGCGAACGAGCAACCCGCCGTCATCGAGGGCATCGTCAAGGTCACGCGCGATTACTGGGAAGAAATCTGGGTGAACCCCGCTGGCAAGGACGTGCAGGGGCCGGAGCTGAAGGCGCTTCAGTCGGACGGAAAGTTCCCGCCCGCGCCGCAGGTCGGGCAGCGTCCGTGGCGGATGAAGTTCCGGGGTTATCACAGCGACGACATTCTCACGCGCACGCTCAAGACGGACGCCGAGGGCAAGGTGGACTTGGTCTTCACGCCGGAACGCGAAGGTTACTACAAGGTGACGTGGCTGACGGAAGACGCGTTCCCCAATCGCCCGCCGCAGCCCATCCGCACGGAGACGACGCTGTGGGTTGCGAACAACACCACCGCCGAACTCGGCTACCGCCACGGCGGCGTGGAAATCATCGTGGACCGCGACACGTTCCGCAGCGGACAGAAGGCCCCCGTCATGCTCGTGGCGAACAGCAACGACCGTTACGTGCTCTTCACCGTCGAGGCGGATGAGCTTATCAGCCATCAAGTGGTGCATCTCACCGGCACAGTGAAGCTGGTCGAGCTGCAACTCAGCGATGCCCATGTGCCGAACGTGTTCCTCAGCGCTGCGATGGTCGCGGACAAGCAGGTTCACATGGACACGAAGCAGGTCATCGTGCCGCCCACGAAGCATTTCCTCACCGTGGACGTGAAGCCCGACCGCGCCCAATACCAGCCGCGCGAGGAGGGCACGTTGCTCGTGACTGCGCGCGACCACGAGGGCAAGCCCGTCGCCGCCGAAGTGGCCGTGGGTCTCGTGGACGAGTCGGTCTATTACATCCAGAGCGATTACGCGGGCGACCCGCGGCAGTTCTACTTCGGCACGAAGCGCCAGCAGCGCACGCAGACGCAGAGCACGTTCAACCAGAAGAGTTACGCGAAGCTCGTGGAGTGGGAAGAGGACGGCGTGAAGATGGTGCTGGAGCAGAGCGATGCGCTGGAGCGAGAGGTGCGGAAAAAACAGTGGGGCTTCGAGAGCGACAAGGCTGGTGAGAAAGAGATGCTCAGGGACGGCATGGTGATGGAGCAAGCCGCTGGCTTTGCCGGTGGAGCGGGGTTGAACCGAATGCGCGGGCTGGCCTTGAATGCGACACCCATGTCATCAATGGCCGCTCCCGCCGCGCCAATGGCTGCCGCGAAGTTCTCGCGCGACGAGAAGGGCAAAGCGGAAAAGCAATTGGGCGCACCCGGCGAAGAGGAGCCAAGCGTCGTCGTCCGCACCGACTTCCGTTCCACCATCATCTGGCTGCCGGACGTAAAGACCGGCGCGGACGGCACCGCACGCGTTCCGGTGAAGTATCCCGATTCGCTCACCGGCTGGAAGGCCACGGCCCGCGCGGTCGGCACCGGCGCGCAGTTCGGCATCGCGAACACGACCACGCGCACGAAGCAGCCGCTCATCGTGCGCCTGCAAGCTCCGCGCTTCTTCGTCGTGGGCGACGAGGTCGTGTTGAGCGCGGTCGTGAACAACAACACGGAGGCGGAGTTGAGCGTGAAGGTGGCGTTGGATGCGTCGGGCAACTTGGCGGTAGGGCGCGCTGTCCTCAGCGCGCCGCCCGTGAACGCGACAGAGCGGCGCGGTGAGGACACCGCGCCCTACCAAGTCACCTTGAAGGTCGCGCCCAACTCCGAAGCCCGCGCGGACTGGAAAGCCCGCGTCCTGACGTCCGGCGAAGTTCGCCTCAAGACCACGGCGGTTGGCGGGAAGTTCAGCGATGCGATGGAGAAGACCTACCTATCTCACGAGCACGGCATCGAGCGCTTCCTCACCAAGGCCGGCAAGGTGCGCGGCTCCGACATCACCGTGCGGCTTGATCTCCCCGCCGCGCGCAAGAAGGACACCACCACGCTCATCGTGCAGGTCGCGCCCAGCCTCGCCGTCACGATGCTCGACGCGCTGCCCTACCTGATTGATTACCCCTACGGCTGCACCGAGCAGACGATGAGCCGCTTCCTCCCGGCGGTCATCACGGCGAAGACCTTGAAGGACCTCGGCCTGCAACCGGAGGACGTGATGAGCCGTGTGTTTGGAGGCATTGAAGCCCGTGCCGGTGGCGCGGCTCCGCCGAATCTCGGCGCGAAGAAAGACTTGGCCCAGCTCAACGAAATGACCGACGCCGGCCTGAAACGCCTCTACGACTTCCAGCACGGCGACGGCGGCTGGGGCTGGTGGAAGGAAGGCCAGAGCGACCGCTGGATGACCGCCTACGTCGTGTGGGGCCTCACGCTCGCGAAGCAGTCCGGCGTGGCGCTGAAGGCCAACGTGCTGGAGCGCGGCGCGGCCTTCCTCGACAAGACGCTCGTCGAGGAGGAACTCAACTTCGACATGCAGGCCTTCATGCTGCACTCCCTCGCCGTGCAACGCGCCGACGCCAAGCAGGCCGGCCTTTCACCCTTCCAGACCAAGGCCTTCGACAACCTCTGGAAGAATCGCGAGGCGCTCAACGCCTACACCCGTGCGCTCTTCGCCCTCGCCGCGCACCATTTCGGCAAGGCGGCGGAGGCCAAGACGCTCATCGCCAACTTGGAGAACGGCGTGAAGCGTGACGACCGCCCGGACCTCTCCGTGCTCGTCCAACCCGCAACCCCAAACCCCAAACCCGAAACTCCCGTCATGGGCACGGCGCATTGGGGCGAGGACGGCGTTTACTGGCGCTGGTCCGACGGCGGCGTGGAGGCGACGGCCTTCGCCTTGCGCGCGTTTCTGGCGATTGACCCGCAGAACAAGCTCATCGAGCCGGTGACGAACTGGCTGCTCAAAGGCCGGCGCGGCGCGCAGTGGAGCAACACCCGCGACACCGCCATCACCATCCTCGCGCTCAACGATTACCTGCGCGTGACCAAGGAGCTGTCGCCCGAGCTGGAATACGAGGTGACGGTCAACGGCACGAGCATCGCCAAGCGCAAGGTCAGCGGCGCGGAG
>JAYTIO010000312.1:0-2690 GCA_043731805.1 Pedosphaera sp.
CCCTCGACGCTGCGCGCGCCGGCACGAAGCTCGCGAAGGACGACCTCGCACAAGCCAGCACCTCGCTCACCGCTGCGGCGCAGAGTTTGCCGGCGGACGACAAATCGTTTCTGCCCAAGCTCAAAGCCCTCCGCTCGCAGCCCGGCGTGAATACCGCGCCGACCGCGAAGTCGCCGGTGAAGGCCGACCAACTCGCCGCCCGCGTGCTCGTGTCGCTCGATGGCCGCGACCTGGAGACGCTCCCTCCTGCGCAGTTGAAGGCACACCCGAGCGCCGCGAGTTTCCCCGGCCCCGTGCCCGCCGACGCGAAGCGCGAGCCGGCCACCGTCACCGTGAACCCCAAAATCCCCGGCTGGCATTCCACTGGCCTTTACGCTGCGCCCGGTGAAGTCGTGACCGTCCGCGTCCCAGCGAGTTCCATCAATGCCGGCTGGAAGATTCGCATCGGTGCGCACTCGGACCGGCTGTGGCATCTGGACAGTTGGAAGCGCTTCCCCGACGTGTCGCGCAGTTACGCGGTGAAGTCGGCGGAGACGACCGTGGCGAGCGCGTTCGGTGGCTTGCTGTTCGTGGAGACGCCCAAGGCCAGCGAGGGCGCGGACGTGAACGTGGAGTTCGCCGGAGCCGTCCGCGCGCCGCACTACGTCCATGGGAAAACCACGTTGGCCGAGTGGAGGGAACTGCGCGCCGCGCCCGCGCCGTGGGGCGAATTGGAGACGAAGAAGATTGTGCTCTCGCTGCCCTCCAGCGTGCTGCGCAACCTCGAAGACCCCGTCGCGCTGATGAAGGTTTGGGACGAGACCCTCGACCTCGTGGCGGACCTCGCGGCGATTCCCAAGGACCGCCCGCGTGCCGAGCGCATCGTTTGCGACGAGCAGATTTCAGCCGGCTACATGCACAGCGGCTACCCCATCATGACGTGGCTGGACATGCCGCCGCGCTTGGTGAGCGAGGCGCACATGAGGAAGGGCGACTGGGGCATCGGCCACGAGTTGGGCCACAACCATCAGGTCGGCGACTGGACGTTCGAGGGCACGGGCGAAGTGACGTGCAATCTCTTCACGATGTATGTGATTGACCGCAGGGGCGGCACCAAGCCGGCGAACGGCCGCGTCGGCCTTCCCATCGTGGCGGAGAAGTTCGCAAAATATACGGCGGGCGGGAAGCCGGACTTCGCGAAGTGGCAGAGCGACCCGTTCCTCGCACTGGCGATGTATGTGCAGCTCCAGCACGCGTTCGGCTGGGACTCGTTCAAGCAAGTCTTCGGCGAGTATCGCGCGCTGCCGGCGGGCGAGCGTCCGAAGACCGCCGAGCGGATTGACCAGTGGATGGTGCGCTACAGCAAGACGGTGAACCGCAACCTCGGCCCGTTCTTCCAGGCCTGGGGCCTGCCGGTCACTGACCCGGCGCTCGCGAGCATCGCGAAGCTGCCCGCGTGGCCGAAGGAAGAGTGGCCGGGGACGAATGGGAGATTCGACTGACCGCAAACGACAACATGGAAACTCACTTTTTAGCCACGGATGGAACACGGATGAAACACGGAAGGGACTGCGGCCTACGTGTGGTTCCGAACGTGAGTTGCCGGACAAATCCCGAAGGGGCGTCGTCCGCTAACCACGTCCCTGCGCTCGCCTTTCATCCGTGTTCCATCCGTGTTCCATCCGTGGCTAAAAATGCCTTCGCGTTGCGGACGTGGGCGTCCGCGCTCCTGCTGCTCCTCGCCACCTCGGCCGTGGCTGCGCCCGCGTTGCAGACTCGCCACGTGCTGCTCGTGATGGCCGATGGCGTTCGCTGGCAGGAGGTTTTCACCGGCGCGGAGGAGCAGCTCATCACCAAGGAGTTCGGCGGCGTCACCAAGACCAACGACATGCGCAAGGCCATCTGGCGCGACACGCCCGAGGCGCGGCGTGCGGCGCTGATGCCGTTCTTCTGGGGCACGCTTGCCAAGCAAGGCCAGCTCTACGGCAATCAGCACAAGGGCAGCACCGCGCACGTCACGAACGGCAAGAACTTCTCCTACCCCGGCTACAGCGAGATTCTCTGCGGCTTCTCCGACCCGCGCATCGACAGCAACGCCAAGAAGCCGAACGCGAACGTCACGATGCCCGAGTGGCTCAACGGCAAGCCCGCCTTCGCCGGACGCGTCGCGGCTTTCGGCAACTGGGAGGTGATTCCCTACATCCTCAACCGCGAGCGCAGCCGGCTGCCCATCTGGACGGGCTTCGAGAAGACCGACGCGAAGCTCGCCCCGCACCTCGCACTGCTGGAGAAGCTCGTGGCCGACCACACGCCGACGTGGGGCACGTTGATGACTTACGACACCTTCATCCACGCCGCCGCGCTAGAGCATCTCAAGACGAAGAAGCCGCGCCTCATGTATGTCTGCTACGGCGAGCCGGACGAGTGGGCACACGAAGGTCGCTACGACTACTACCTGCACAGCATCCAGCACTTCGACCGCTTCGTGTCCGAGCTGTGGGCCGCTGCGCAGGCCGACCCGGAAATGCGCGGGCACACCTCGCTCCTGCTCGTCACCGACCACGGGCGCGGCACGAGCAACGCGTCGTGGAAAAGCCACGGCGCGAACATCGCCGAGTCGCGCTTCATCTGGGTGGGCACGCTCGGCCCGGACACGCCCGCGCTGGGCGAACGCACGAACGTGCCGACGGTGACGCAAAATCAAATCGCGC
>JAYTIO010000313.1:0-15476 GCA_043731805.1 Pedosphaera sp.
GCGCCGACTACCGCCGCCAGTTCGACGCCCACTGCGCCGCCGTCGAAGCCACCTGCGCCAAGCTCGGCATCGTCCTCCGTCGCCTCACCACCGACCAACCGCTGGAGCTCGCGCTCTTCGACTTCCTCCGCGAGCGCATGAACCGCGGCAAGCTCGTCAAGCGCCACGCTGCATGAGCTTCCTCACGCCCCTCTTCCTGCTCGGCGCGCTCGCGGTCGCGCTGCCGGTCATCTTCCATCTCATCCGGCAGACCTCGAAGGAACAGACCGAGTTCAGCTCGCTGATGTTCCTGCTGCCCGTGCCGCCGCGCGTCACGCGGCGCAGCCGGCTGGAGCACCTGCTGTTGCTCCTGCTGCGAAGCCTCGTGGTTTGCCTGCTGGCGTTCGCCTTCGCGCGGCCCTTCCTGCCGAAAGCGGCTTCTACGGACCTGCCCACCGGCCCCGGCAAGCGCATCGTCGTGCTCGTGGACACCAGCGCGAGCATGCGGCGCGAGGGGCTTTGGGCCGATGCGCGCGCGAAGGCCGAATCCGTGGTCCGCGCCGCCGCGCCGGAGGATACCGTGGCTGTCTTCGCCTTCGACCGCGAGGTGCGCCGGCTCGTGACCTTCGAGCAATGGACTGCCGCCGCTGCCGGCCAGCGCGCGGAGTTGGCAGTGGACGCGCTCAAGAAAACTTCTCCTGGCTGGAACGGCACTCAACTCGGCCACGCGCTCGTCGCTGCGGCTTCCGCATTGGAAGACACCCGCACCGACAACGCCCAGCAACCCGCGCGCGGCCCGCGCCAGGTCGTGCTCATCAGTGACCTCGCGGAAGGCAGCCGGCTCGACGCCCTCCAAGCCTACGAGTGGCCCAAGGGCACCGAACTCATCGTCGAGCCGCTCAAGGCGAAGAAGCCTACCAACGCCGGCCTCCAGCTCATCGCCGATACTGACGAGAACGAAAAGAAGCCCGGCGAAGCGCTCGCCCGCGTGCGCGTGAGTAATTCCTCCGACGCCAAGCGCGAGCAGTTCCAAGTGGGCTGGTCGGACGGCAAGGAGTTCGTCGGCAAGCCGCAGGACATCTACGTGCCGCCGGGCCAGAGCCGGGTCGTCGCGCTCAACGCGCCGCCGCTCGGAGCCATTGCCGAGCGTGTCCTTCTGCGCGGCGATGACGAGCCGTTCGACAACTCGCTCGCACTCATCCCGCCCGAGGCCGCGCGCGTCAGCGTGTTGTATCTCGGCGGCGAAGCGGCCACGGACACCGCCGAGCCGCTCTACTTCTTGGAGCGCGCCTTCCCGGCCACGCGCCGTCAAATCGTCCAAGTCCTTCCACGCACGCCGTCCGCCCAGTTCCTACCCACCGACGCCGAGGCCCCACTCGTCATCGTCACGGACGCCTTGCCCGACGAACGCACCGCGACCGTCCGCCGGCTGCTGACCGAGGGCAAAACCGTTCTCGTCTCGCTCAAGAATCGGAACGCCGCGCGCACGCTGGCCGGATTGCTCGGCAAGGAATCCGTTTCCGCTGACGAGGCAAAGGTGCCGTCCTACGCGATGCTCGCGGAGATTGATTTCCAGCACCCGCTTTTCGCGCCGTTCGCCGACCCGCGCTTCAGCGACTTCACCAAGATTCACTTCTGGAAGTATCGCCGCCTGGACGCGACGCAGTTCCCCGGCGCGCGCGTCGTCGCGAAGTTTGACACCGGCGACCCTGCGCTGCTGCAAGTGCCTGTCGGCAAAGGCACGCTCTACGTCCTCGCGACCGGTTGGCAGCCCGCCGACAGCCAGCTCGCGCTCTCGTCGAAGTTCCTGCCGCTGCTCTTCTCGCTGCTGGAGCAGGCCGGTGGCCTTCGCCCGCACATCACCCAGCACACCGTCGGCGACACCGTCCCGCTCGCCGCCACGAACGCCGCCGTGCGCGTGACCAAGCCCGACGGCACGAGCCTCACGCTCGGCGCGGGCACCGCCGCCGTCATCCAGACCGATCAGCCGGGCATCTACACCGCCGTCAGCGGCACGGTCACGCAACGCTTCGCCGTGAACCTCGACCCGCTGGAGAGCAAGACCGCGCCGCTGCCCGTAGAAGAGCTGGAACACCTCGGCCTGCCCGTGACGCGCGCCGACGGCAAGACCGCCGTGCAAGCCGTTGAGGCGAAACGCCAACTCGCGAACACCGAGTTGGAAGGGCGGCAAAAGCTGTGGCGCTGGCTGATTGCCGGCGCGCTGGTGTTCGTGACGTTGGAAACTTTGCTGGCCGGGTGGCTGGCGAAGCGACCTGCTCCTCAACCTTCGGGCGAAACATTATCGCCCTCTGGGCGTCTGTCTTGATGCGATGATTGCCCCCCTCCTCAACGAGCACTTGGAGCCGGTCGCGCGTCGCTACCGGCGGCTGCAACTCTGGCGCGGGCTGGCGATTTGCTGGGCGCTCGCGGGTTTGCTCGCCATCGCGCTCGGGGCGTTCGGGGTGGAATACCGCGTCGGCGTGCCGCTGGTCGGAGTCGTCGCGTTTGCTGCGGCGCTGTGGATGGGCTTCGCCACGCTCTCCGCGAAAGCCGACTCGCACTGGCTCGCGCTGCAAATCGAGCAGCAGCACCCGGAGTTAAAGACTGCCTTGCTCGCCGCGTTGGAGCAGAAACCTGACGCCGATGGCCAGTTCAGTTTTCTCCAACAGCGCGTCATCGCCGAGGCCGTGGTGCATGGGCGGAACCTCGGTTGGACCGACGCCTTCCCGGTGCGGAAGCTCGCGCTCGCGCACGTCTCGCACCTCGCGGCCTTCGCGTTCTTCGTCGCGGCGCTGATGGGGTTGCGGACGAACAGCATCGGCGTCGCCGCTGAACGCGCCGCTGCGAAGGCGGTGTTGGACAACGTGTCCGTCACGCCCGGCGACACGCAGGTCGAGCGTGGCAACAGCCTCGTGGTGCTGGCGAAATTCGAGGGCAAGCTCCCGCCCGGCGCGACACTCGTTATCGGCGTGGGCACGAACGTCACCCGGTCCGTCGCGCTGACAAAGTCGCTCGACGACCCGGTCTTCGGCGGCTCCGTGCCGGAGGTGAACGAGGATTTTAGCTACCGCGTCGAGTTCGCCGGCCAGCGCACGCGGGACTTCGCGGTGAAGGTCTTTGAGCATCCGAAGCTGGAGCGGGCCGATGCGAAGCTGACCTTCCCGGCCTACACGCAGTTGCCGGAGAAGACCATCGAGGACACGCGCCGCATCAGCGCGGTGGAAGGCTCCGCGCTCACCTACACGCTCCAGCTCAACAAGCCGGTGAAGTCCGCGCGGCTGCTGCCCAAGAAGGAGGGCGACATCGTCACGTTGGGAACCGACGCGATGAAGCCCTTCGCCACGCTCACAAACTTCGCGCTCGTGGCCAGCCAGACTTACGCGCTCGAACTCGTGGATGCCGACGGGCGCACGAACAAGGTGTCGGCGCAGTTTATTTTCGATGCGCTGCGGAACCGCGCGCCGGAGCTGAAACTCGCCTCGCCGCGCGGCGACCAACGGGTGTCGGCGTTGGAGGAGATTCAGTTCGCGGGCGAGGTGTGGGACGACTTCGGGCTGCGCTCGTATGGCATTGCGTATTCGCTCGGCGGTGCGGAGCCGACGTTGCTCCAACTCGGCGAGGGCGCGTCCGCGAAGGAGAAGCGCGGCTTCAGCCATGTGCTCCGGCTGGAGGAGTTGGGCGCGGCTCCGGACCAGCTCGTGGCGTGGTTCGCGTGGGCGGACGATGTCGGGCCGGACGGCGAGGTGCGGCGCACGGCAACGGATATGTATTTCGCGGAGGTTCGGCCGTTCGAGGAGATTTTCCGTCAGGGCCAGGGCGGTGCCGAGGGCAAGGAAGAAGAGAAGGACGGGAAGAAGGGCAGCCCCAAGGAACAGATGGGCAAGCTCGCCGAGTTGCAGAAGCAAATCATCAACGCGACGTGGAAGCTGCGGCGGCAGCAGGGCACGGCGCTGCCGGTGACGAAGGTGCCGGTGCCCGCCAAAGCCACGGCAAAGGCCAAAGCCAACTTCGAGTAGTAACCGAACGCACGCTATGAAAGCTCCAAGCTCCAAGCTCCAAGCTCCAGAGAATTGTCACCCACCAACCGCCAAGGCGTTGCTCGCTCAATCGTGCACGGCTGCGGTCGTGTGCGTTGCGCTCGCCGGCGGGCTGCTGCTCGCGCCGTCGTTCCTCCTGGCGCAACAGCGTTCGTCTACCGCTTCTGCCAAGGCTCCCGCCAACTTCCAGGCCGACGCCAGCGTGCTCATCGAGTCGCAGGAGCGGGCGCTGGAGATGGCCAAGGAACTCGCCGAGAAATCCGAGAACCCACGGGCGCAAGCGGCGATGGCGGAGGTTGTGAAGCAGATGGAACGCGCGCTGAAGCTGCTGGAGGCGGCGAAGGCCGAGCCGAAGAAACTGGAGGCGGCGGTCGCGGCCCAGCAGGCGTCGTATCAGGCCCTGCTCAAGCTGGCGGAGCGCGAGTTCAACGTGAACCAGAAGAAGGGCGGCAAGAGCGGCAAGGGCGGCGAGCAGGGCCGGCAGGGGCAGGTGGACCAGCTCGAGCTGAAGATGAACCAGAACCGTTACGAGCAGCAGAAGCAGGCGCAGGCCGAGGCCAAGCAGTCGCCGGAGCAAAAGGAGAATTTGCAATTCATGAGCCGGCTGCGTGAGCTGGCGCAGCGGCAGGGCGACTTGAACGAGCGGTTGAAGGAGCTGCAGACCGCGTTGCAGGAGGCGAAGAACGAGCAGGAGAAGGAGGAGATTCGCCGTCGCTTGAAGCGCTTGCAGGAGGAGCAGAAGCAGATGCTCGCGGACCTCGATGAGTTGAAGCAGCGCGCCGAGAAGCCGGAGAACCAGCAGCGCATGGCGGACACGAAACAGAAGCTCGACCAGACGCGCGACGCGGCGCAGAAGGCGGCGGAGCAGATGGACAAGGGCAACGTCTCGCAGGCGCTGGCGAGCGGCACGCGGGCGCAGCGGGACTTGCAGGAGATGCGCGACGACTTGCGGAAGAAGAACGCGAACCAGTTCGCCGAGGACATGAAGCAGCTCCGGCAGGAGGCGCGCGACATCGCGCAGAAGCAGGAGGAGTTGGGCAAGCAGATGACCGCCACGCCGCAGCAGAACAAGAAGAAGTCGCTCACGGAGCCGGATGCGAAGTCGGAGTTGCCGAAGGACTTGAAGGAACAGAACGAGCGGCTGAAAAAGTTCGTCGAGCGCGCTACGGAGATTGCCGAGCAGTCGGAGAACGCGGAGCCGCTGCTGCACCGGCAGCTTTACGACGCCGTGCGCAAGCAGGCGCAGAGCGAGGCGCAGAACTTGAAGGAGACGAAGAACGACTTGGCCCGGCGCGGGATGCTGACGCGCGGGGTGTATGACTTGCTGGAAAAAGCGTCGGCGGACGGCGCGACCAAGTCGCTCGAAATCGCGGGCGAGCTGGCGAAGAGCGGGTTGAACAACCCGGCGTCCGCCGTGGAGCAGCGGGCGCGCGCGGGCATCGAGGAGATGCGCAAGGGCGTCGAGCGCGCCGCCGAGAGCGTGCTGGGCGACGAGGGCGAGGCGTTGAAGCAGGCGGCCAAGACGCTCGACAGTCTGGCGCGACAGCTTGAGAGCGAACTGGCGCGCGGCGAGGCGCAGCAGGGCGAAAAGGGCGGCGAGCCGAAAGCCGGTGGGCAGCCCGGCGACGCGAAAGACAAGTCAGGCCAGCAGGCGCAGGGCGAAGGCAAGCAACCCGGCAAGCAGGCCGGCAAGCAAGGTGAGGGCAAGAGCGGGCAGGCTTCCAAAGACGGCAAGCAAGGTGAGCCGCAGGCCGGAGCTGACCCGGGCGAAGGCAAAGAGCCCGGCGACAAAGCTGGCAAGCAGGGTTCTAAAGCCGGACAGGACGGCACCCAGGGCGAAGGCAAGGAAGACTCCAAGGACGGTAAAGGTGGCAAGCAAGGCCAGGGCAAGGAAGGCGGGAAGGCTGGCCAAGGCGGACAGCAACCTGGTGGTAAAGACGGCAAAGACGGAAAGGGGGGGAAACAAGGGGAGCAACCCGGCGAAGGCCAGGGCAAGGGCGGCGGTTCCGGTCAGCAACCCGGTGGCGAGCAGGCTGGCAAGCAGGCGGGCGACAACAGTCCTTCACCCGGCAAGCAGGACGGGAAGCAGGCCAACGGCGGCCAGCGTGGTGGCGGCAATCAGCGCGGCGGCGACCGAGGTGGGTTTGAGGGCATTCTTCCCGCCGGTGTCATCGCCGAGCGCGGTGGCGAACAGGCCGGGCCCATTACGAGCGAGCGGGGTTACGCGGACTTCAGCGACCGCCTGCGCGATGTGGAGGAGATGGTGGACTCGACGGAGTTGCGGAACCAGTTGCAGACCGTGCGCGAGCGCCTGCGGGCCGAGCGCGTGGAGTTCAAGCGCACCGGTTTGGAGCCGACGAAGTGGGACCTCGTGCGGATACAAGTGATGCAGCCGCTCGTCGAAGTGCGGCAGCGCATCGAGGAGGAGCTGGCCAAGCGCGACAACCGCGAGGCGATGGTGCCGATTGACCGCGACCCGGTGCCCGGCCGCTTCTCCGAACTGGTGCGGAAGTATTACGAGAACCTCGGCAAGGATTCAGGTAAGTGAGGTGTTCGAGATTAAGCACGTTGGCGACTTAGAAAGGTGATGCTCGCCTCCCTCATCTTCTCCGGGCGCGACTGGCTGCTGCCGGTGCTCGTGCTCGCGGGCCTCGGTGGCGCGGCGCTGGTGTGGGGTTACACGCGGGCGGCGGCGGACAAGGGACTACGAGTGACTTGTGCGCTGCTCAAGGTGCTCGGCTTCGTCGCGCTCGCGTTGTGCTTGCTGGAGCCGTTCTGGACGGGACAGCGCGTGAAGCCGGGCGCGAACTTGCTCGCGGTCGTCGCGGACAACAGTCAGGGGATGCAAATCCACGACCGGGGCAATGCGCAGAGTCGCGGAGAGTTCCTGCGCGACGCACTCGCAGGCAAGGGCGCGGACTGGCTTGCGAAACTCCGCGAGAACTTCGAGGTGCGCGGCTATGTCTTCGACTCGCGGCTCCAGCCCAGCACGGACTTCACGGAACTTAACTTCGACGGGCGCGCTTCCGCCATCGGCAGCGCACTCACCACGTTGAAGGAACGGCTCGGCAACCGCCCCATCGCCGGCATCGTGTTGCTCACCGACGGCAACGCCACGGACATCGCGGGCGAGTTGCCGGACTTGAAGGGTTTGCCGCCGATTTATCCCGTGGTCATCGGGCGCGAGGACGCGGACCGCGACATCGCGCTGGTAAACGTGGGCGTGACGCAGACTTCCTTCGAGGACGCGCCAGTGACGATTCAGGCCGAGGCCACCGCCAGCGGCTACGCGGGCGCGGACGTGAAGGCGGAGTTGCTCGACCGCGCGGGCAAGGTCATCGAGCAGCAGACCGTGCGCGTGAAGGGCAGCAGCGAGACGATGACGTTCCGCTTCCAGTTCAAGCCGGAGCAGAAGGGCGTTTCATTCTATCGCGTGCGTGTCGGGGCGCAGGGCGAGGGCGGGCAGTTTGCCGACGCGAAGACTTCCGTCGAGGCCACGCTCGCGAACAACACGCGCGTGCTCGCCGTGGACCGGGGGCGCGGGCCGTTCCGCATTCTCTACGTCAGCGGGCGGCCCAACTGGGAATTCAAGTTCCTCAACCGCGCGCTCGCCGAGGACGACCAGGTCGAGTTGCTCGGGCTGATTCGCATCGCCAAGCGCGAGCCGAAGTTCGCCTTCCGGGGACGCGCGGGCGAGTCGAGCAACCCGCTCTTCCGTGGCTTCGGCAATCAGTCGAAGGACGCAATCGAGCGCTACGACCAGCCGGTGTTGGTGCGCCTGAACACGAAGGACGCCGAGGAGTTGAGCAAGGGTTTCCCCGCCACGGCGGAGGAGTTGTTCGCCTACCACGCCATCATCGTGGATGACTTGGAGGCGGAGTTTTTCACGCTCGACCAGAAGTCGTTGCTGCAAAAATTCGTGAGCGAGCGCGGCGGTGGATTTCTCATGCTCGGCGGTGCGGAGACGTTTCACGAGGGAGGCTACTTGCGCACGCCCATCGGCGACATGCTGCCAGTCTATCTCGACCGCACGCCGGACGAGACGGCGCGGGAGAACCTCCGCCTCGGCCTGACGCGCGAGGGCTGGCTCCAGTCGTGGGCGCGCTTGCGCACGACGGAGAGCGAGGAGAAGACACGCCTCGACGCGATGCCGGGCTTCGCGCTGCTCAACGAAGTGCGCGACCTCAAGCCCGGCGCGAGCAGCATCGCCACCGTTACGGACGCCGCCGGGCGGGCGCACCCGGCGGTGGCGACGCAACGCTTCGGCCACGGGCGCACGGCGGTCGTGACTGTGGGCGACGTGTGGCGGTGGGGTTTGCGCGAGCCGGAGATGCACGCGGACATGGACAAGGCTTGGCGGCAGCTCGCGCGCTGGCTCGTCGCCGACGTGCCGAACAAGGTGGAGCTGACCGCGCAGCTGAAGCAGGGCGATGCGAACCAAGCCGTCGAGCTCCGCGTGCGCGTGCGTGACCCGAAGTTTCAACCGCTCGACAACGCGACGGTGATGTTGAGCGTGCAGCCCGTGCTCGGCGGCGTGAGCAACGCGCCCGCGATTCGCCTGCCCGCCGAGCCGTCCACCACGGAGCCGGGCCTTTACACGGCGACTTTCGTGCCGCGCGAAACCGGCGGCTACCACGTCGAGGCGACGGCCACGAACAGCGTTGGTGCGGAGGTGGGCCGGGCTGTGGCGGGTTGGACGACGGACTTGGCAGCGGAGGAATTTCGTTCGCTGAAACCAAACCGCGCGTTGCTCGAAGCCATCGCGAAGCAGACCGGCGGCGAGGTCGTGGACATGGGCGCGCTGGGCTCCTTCGCCAATCGCCTGCCGACCCTGAAGGCCCCGGTGACCGAGGCGTGGACCTATCCGCTATGGCACCAACCACTGGTGTTCGCCTTCGCGCTGCTGTGCTTCATTGCCGAGTGGGGGCTGCGGCGGAGGAGGGGGTTGCCGTGAAGTTGTTGCTGGCCATCTTGCTGGTTGCTGTCTGCTTCGCGCGCGCTGAGGTCGCGGACAAACCCACCGTCTTCGTCCTCGTCGGCGCGGCGGGGGAGGAGGAGTTCGGCAAGCAGTTCGCTGACGCGGCGGCGAAGTGGGAGAAAGTCGCGCTGCAGGCGCAAGCGAAGCTCGTCACCATCGGCCGGTCGGCAGAGACGAATGACCTCGCGCGCTTCAAGACGGCGCTGGAGGGAGAGGCGAAGGACGGCGCGGGCGAAATGTGGCTGGTGCTGCTCGGCCACGGCACGTTCGACGGCAAGGAGGCGCGCTTCAACCTGCGCGGGCCGGACCTGAGCGCAGGCGAGTTGACGGAGTGGCTCGAGCCCTTCAAGCGGCCGGTCGCGGTGGTGAACTGTGCGTCGGCCAGCGGGCCATTTATCAACAAGCTGTCGGCGGCCGGGCGCGTGGTCGTGACGGCGACGCGCAGCGGACAGGAGGTGAACTTCGCGCGGTTCGGAGGCCACTTCGCTGACGCCATCGCTAGCGCGGAATCGGACTTGGACAAGGACGGGCAGACCTCGTTGCTGGAGGCGTATCTCGTGGCGTCGAGTCGGGTGGCGGAGTTTTACACCACCGAAGGTCGGCTCGCGACGGAGCATCCGTTGCTCGATGACAATGGCGATGGGCTGGGCACGCCTCCGGACTGGTTTCGCGGCGTGCGCGCGGTGAAGAAGGCGAAGGAAGGCGCGAGTGCGGACGGCTTGCGCGCGCATCAGTTCGTGCTCGTGCGTAGCGAACAGGAGCGGAAGCTGCCGCCCGCCGTGCGCGCGAAGCGGGACGAGCTGGAGTTGGCCATCGGCAAGCTGCGCGACGAGAAGTCCACCCTGCCGGAGCCGGAGTATTACAAGCTGCTGGAGCCGATGCTGCTCGACCTCGCACGGCTGTATCACGCGGCGAAGTGAGCGTGCCGGCGGCTTCCAGTCGCCGCGTTGCGGGTGGCCGGTGGCCAGTGGGCGGCGGCCGGAAGCCGCCGGGACGGGCTCACGGCTTGGCCAGGCGCACGACGGCGAGGCCCTTCAACAAATCCAAAGCGCGGGCCAGCGCGGGGTCGCGCACCTGCGGGATGGCGACGGAGGGAGCCGTGACGACCGGCGCGGTCTCGGGGTTCAGCCCCTCCTTCATTTGACGGAGCAACTCGGCCTCGTTGAGGCGCACCGGGGATTCCTTCCCCTGCCCTGTTTTGCTGGCGACCACACTCGGACGGCCCAGGGTCCGGTAGGGCTCGGCGAAGAACACCCGTTCCTCCTCCGCGCCCACGGTGACGGCGATGTCGGGACGCAAACCCGTGGACGGCATCGCCTGGCCGTCGCCGAGCTTGGTTTCACCCGTCGCGATGCGCAGCCGCTGGCCGGTGCTCAACGTGAAGTCCTTGAACTGCCGCACGCCGCCAGGCGTGCCCGTGCCGATGAGCAGGCCGACTTGATTCTGTCGCAGCAGCGCGGCCAGCACTTCCGCTGCGCCGCTGGTCTGGCGGTTCACGAGGATGGCGGTCGGCATCTGGATGGCGTTCGTCTTCGCGGTGGCGCGCAACACCTCGCCTTCCACGGTGAGCAGCACGCGCTCGGTGGCGAGGAAGCGGTCGGCGGTGCGCGCGGCGGCCTTCTGGTCCACGCCGCCCGCGTAGCGCAGATCGAGCAGTAGGCCTTTCAGCTTCCGGTTCGCGCTGAGTTTCGCGATCTCAGCCGCCAGCGCTTCGTCCAGCTTGGGGCTCACATGCGCGACACGGACATAGCCGAAGGCGTCGTCGAAGACCGCCGACTTGCTCACGACCGGGCCGACTGGCTGGGCGGAAGCGGACGTGGGACTGCTCTCGATGATGACCTGCCCGTCCAACTGCGTGAGCATGGCTTTCAGGGCGGCGCGCTCGACGTCGGCAGGGCTCATCCCGCCGAGATTCGTGCGGATGATCTGAAACACCTCGTCGAACTTCGGTGGGCTGGCCGGGGCCGCCGCGCTCGCGATGAGCGGCGTTAGCAGAGTCAGCAACCGGGCGGCCCGGCAGAGTTGCGGAAGCAAGGAGGAACGGCGGCGGCGCATCATGGTGGGCAATATCCGACCCGCGCCGTTGGCGTGCAATTTCTTTTCCACCCGCCGCGACGTGGAGCGCGATCCGATGGCCGACACCGCGCAGTATTGGCTGGTTTCCTGAAGCGCTTTTCAGGAGCGTGTCCACCATGCAACGCGCCCCCGCCCTCTTCCTGCTGCTGATAGTTGGCCTCTCGCTCCTGGCGAGCCCGCCCGTTCAAGCCCAGCAACATCGCGCCACGCGGCTGGGCCATCCCGCCACCCGCTTCGCGCCGACGATGCACACGCCCGAGGATTTGCGGGACCGGTTCCGCGACGAGAAGCTGCGTCCAGACATCGCCTCCATTTTGGCGCAGTCGGGTTGGGCGGGAAACTTGGAGGACCTCCACCGCGCGGCGCTCACCCATGAAATCAGCGAAGCCCCCATCCCCGTCGGCACACGGATGCCCTTCATGTCCTCGCGCAAGGACGGCGTCGCGATCTGCCTGCGCGACGTGCTCTGGGCAGGCACGGAGCCGGCCCCGGCCTACGCGTTCAACTTCAGCTCACGCGGGCAGCGCTACCGCTGCATCACCCCGAAGGCGTGCAGCAACTTCTTCCTCGTGGACCTCGGGCCGGAGCCCAAACCGGAGCCCAAACCCGTTCCCGCGCTCGCGCTGGTCTGCGCGGCCCCGCCCCGCGAGTTCACCGGGCGGCCGTTCAAGGTCTGCTTCACCGTCCGCAACCCCGGCGACGCCCCGGAGCCGCAGGCCGAGCTCACCCTGGCGTTGCCGGCGGGCGCGACGTTCCTCAGCGCCACGGAGGGCGGCACGACGAACCTCGACCACGTCACCTGGGAACTGGGCCAACTCGCGCCCAACGCCAGCCGCGAGGTCTGCATCACCCTCACCGTGCGCACGCCGGGCAAGGCGGAATTCAAGGCGGCCGTCAACGGCACCGTCGCCCGGCCTGCGCAGTGCGAATGCCAGACCCTCCTCCTAGGCGTCCACGCCCTCGGCGTCGAAGTCGTGGACCTCGAGGATCCCATCGAAGTCGGCAAGGTGGTGACCTACGTCATCCGCATCACCAACCAGGGCGACCAGGTCGGCACCGGCATCCGCGTGGTCTGCAAAGTGCCGGACAGCCAGGAGTTCGTCTTTGGCAATGGCACCACGCCGGTGAAGGCCGAGGGCCGCACCGTCACCATGCAAGTGCTGCCCACCTTGGAGGGCAAGGCCATCGCCACTTGGCGCGTGCTGACGAAAGCCTTGCGCCCCGACGACAGCCGCTTCCGCGTGGAATTCAGCAGCGACCAATTTCAGAAGCCCATCCTCGAAGAGGAATCCACGCGGTTGTATTAGGGCGTCCGGCCAAGCGCTGTAGCGGCGGTCTGTGACCGCCGTTTTGCGCCGGGTCCAAGCTCGGACGGCGCTCACAGAGCGCCGCTACAGGTCGGGAGCGGCCCAGCTACCGCTTCACCCAGCGGTAAGCCGCCTGCGCGTTGCGCGCGAAGAACTTCTCCAACGCCTCCCGCCCCTTCGCGCTGAAGTAGTCGTGGACGATCCCCTGCACCGTGGCCAGTGGGGCGAAGCGCGCGCTCACTGGCCAGTTGCTCCCGTAGATGAGCCGGTCGGGGCCGAACGCGTTCCACGCGCTGTCCAGCCACGGCCGGTAGAACTCCACATCGCGCGGCGCGGAGCCGTCGTTCTTCCCGGTGCCCTCGACGAGCGCGGAGACTTTTAGAAAGACGCGCGGAAACTTCGCGGCGGCCTCCAGGTCCGCGCGCCACGTCCCCGACACGTTCTTCCCGTCAATGCGCGTGTTGGCGAGGTGGTTGATGACGACGCGCAGGCCGGGCAAGGCCTTGGCCAGCCGCGCGACTTCGGGCAGCAGCGTCGGTCCGCCGTTCACGTCGAGCTCAAGGTCGGCGTCGGTGAGGCGCTGGAGGTCAGCGACGAACGCGGCGTCTGCAAGGCCGGCACGCAGCGCACCTTCGTTCACCCGGATGCCACGGTAGAGCGGGTTCACCGCGAAGCGCTTCAAGTGGCCGGCGAAGGCGGCTTCGCCGGGCTTCAGATTGCCCGCGAAGCCGACGATGAACTTGTCCTTCGCCGCGAGGTCGAGAATCCACTGGTTGTCCTCCACCAGCGGGCTGGCCTCGACCACGACGGTGCCCGTGACCGGCTGCGGCACGGGCTGCGCGCGGTAGTCAGTGGGCAACGTGGTGCGGTGGAGCAGCGCGTCGCCCTTGCCCGGCCAGGGCACACCCTGGGCGCGCGTGGGGTCGTAGAAGTGCGTGTGGGTGTCGATGATGACGAGTGGCACAGCCGGCGCCGCAGCGGCGAATGCGGGGCCGGCGGCGAGGGTGGTGGTGGTGGTGAGGAACTGTCGGCGCGTGATGGACATGTGAAAAACGTGCAACGGCCAACGCTCCACTTTCAACGCTCAAATCCCAGCCCGGCGCTCACGCGGTCGGTTCCAAGGCCACATCAGCGGGGAGTTTCAGCCCGGTCTCGTCCAGCTTCGCCAGCAGTTCGGCCACGACGGCGGTGGTGTCGGTGCGGTCGAAGCGGGCCTGGTAGTTTAGGAGGATGCGGTGGTTTAACACGGAGGGAGCCACGGCCTTCACGTCCTCGAAGCCGGCGGTGGGCCGCCCCGCGACGAGGGCGTGTGCCCGCGCGGCCTCGGCGATGGCGATCGCGGCGCGCGGGGAGGCTCCGTAGTTCACGTATTTGTTCACCGCGTCGGTGGCTTCCGCCGCGCCGCGATGCGAGGCGGCCACGATGCGGGCCACGTAGCGCGCGACCGGCGCGGGCATGAAGATGCGTTCCATCACGGCGAAGAGTTCTTCCAACTGGCCTTTCTCCATCTGCCACGTCGGCTCGGGCAGCTCGCCGCGCCGCCGCTCGCTGATGATGCGCGTGAGCACGTCGGCATCCACGTTCGTGAAGAGCAGACGGAAGAGGAAGCGGTCGAGCTGCGCCTCGGGCAACGGGTAGGTGCCTTCGAGCTCGATGGGGTTTTGGCTGGCGAGGACGAAGAAGGGCTGGGGCAATTTGCGCGTGACACCGAGGAGCGTGACGCAGCTTTCCTGCATCGTTTCGAGGAGCGCGGATTGCGTCTTGGGCGAGGCGCGGTTGATTTCGTCGGCGAGCAGGATGTTGGTGAAGACCGGGCCGGGCTGGAAGGTCATCGTGCGCTGGCCGCTGTCCGAGCCTTGGAGAATGTGCGTGCCGAGCACGTCGCCGGGCATGAGGTCCGGGGTGAATTGCACGCGCTTGAAGTCGAGTTGGAGGATGCGGCCCAGGGTGCGGATGAGCGCGGTCTTGCCCAGGCCGGGCACGCCTTCCAGCAGGATGTGGCCCCGGCTGAGGATGCCGATGAGCACGAGGCGGTGGACATCGGCGCGGCCCAGCAGGATGCGGTCGAGCTGGTCGAGCGTGCGGGCGCAGAGGGCGGCGGCGGGTTTCAACGCCTCCGGTTTCAGGACAGTCGGGGTGGTCATTGCGCGAGATGAAAACGCGGTCGGTTCGACCTGACGAGCAAAAAGGTGCGCGCGGTTCGACTCAGCGGTGGGCTCCCAAAAAAAATGTCCTGTCGGCGGACGCCAAGGAGGTGGGGATGGGGAATCCCGCTGAAGAAACGTGCCGCCGACAGGACTGTGGATTTGTAGCCTAAATGCTTCCGGGCACAAGCGCTTTCCCGCCACGCTCCGCCGGACGGGCAAAAATGCGCTGGAATCGGCGCGGGCCTGTGCCTTAGCTTGCGGCCCGTGAAAGCCCCGCGCCGCACCGCATGAACGACTTGGAGTTCAAGGTCCTGTTCATTGACGACGATCAGAACATGCAGGAGACGGTCGTGAGCTGCCTGCTGGAGAACAAGGTGCGCGTGACCTCCGCCTTCGACGGGACGACGGGCCTGGCGCGGGCGAAAGAGCAGCGGTTCGACCTGATCCTGCTGGACCTCGGCCTGCCGGACATGGAGGGCTTCGCGGTGCTCCAGCAGCTCAAGCAGCACCCGGACATCCACCCTGCCCCGGTGATTTTGCTCACGGGCCGCAGCAGCACGGCGGAGAAGGTGCAAGGCTTCCGCCAAGGCGCGGTGGACTACGTCACCAAGCCCTTCGACATCGCCGAACTACGCGCCCGGGTGAACTCGACGCTGGCCACCAACCGGCTCCAGCTCGAACTGACGCGCGCGAACAAAGAGCTCGATGCCGCCCGCGCCACCGCCGAGGCCGCTACCCGCGCGAAGTCGGAGTTCCTAGCGAACATGAGCCACGAAATCCGCACGCCGATGAACGGCGTCATCGCGATGACCGGTCTGTTGCTGGAGACCCCGCTCAACCCCGATCAACGGGAGTTCACCGAGACCATCCGCACCTCTGGCAACGCGCTGCTGGCCATCATCAACGACATCCTCGACTTCTCGAAGATCGAGTCCGGCAAGCTCACGCTGGA
>JAYTIO010000314.1:0-5696 GCA_043731805.1 Pedosphaera sp.
ACGGCGTCGCGTTGCAAAACGAAGTGCCGCTCCTGCTCTCGGCCACGGGCAAAGGCCACCTGCTCACGCGCTTCGACGGCGACGAAAACCGCAACGACGACATCTGGAAAAACCTGCCCGGCTTCTACTGGAGCGCCGCCGTGGAGAAGAGCCGGCCTGGCAGCGAAGTGCTCGCCGTCCACGCCTCGATGCGCAACGCGTGGGGCCGCGTGCCGTTGCTGGTCACGCGACCGGCGGGCAGCGGCAAGGTGTTGTTCATGGGCACCGACAGCGCGTGGCGCTGGCGGCGCGGCGTGGAGGACAAGTGGCATTACCGCTTCTGGAGCCAGGTCGTGCGCTGGATGTCCCACCAGCGGCACCTCGCCGAGCGCGCGGGCGTGCGGCTCACCTTCAGCCCCGAGACGCCGAACGCCGGCGACACCGTCTTCCTCCAGGCCACCGTGCTCGACGCGAGCGGCTTCCCGCTGGAGAAGGGCAAGGTGGACGGCAAAATCACCACGCCCGGCGGCCGCACCGAGCGGCTGGACTTCGCCGCGCTCGACGGCGGCTGGGGCGTGTTCAAGTCCAGCTTCGTGCCCAAGCACGGCGGCCCGCACAAAATCCTCCTCACCGCCGACAGCGCCGGTCGCAAGCTCGAAACCGAAATCACCGTGACCCAGCCCGTGCGCGAGAAAGTCGGCCAGCCCGCGAACTTCACCGTGCTGCGCGAACTCGCCTCCCTCACCGGCGGCGCCGTCGGCCCGACCACCGACCTCGCGAAAGTCATCGAGCAAATCAGCCTCCTGCCCGAGCCGAAGCCCTTGGAGCAACGCATCCGCCTCTGGGCCGACCCGTGGTGGGCCGGCAGCATCCTGTTCCTGCTGACGGTCTATTGGGTGAGCCGCAAACTGGCGGGGATGGTGTAGCCCCGTAGAGCCGCCGACGTCAGGAGGCGGATTCAGTAAATCTCCAGCCAACCGGACGTCGTGCTGGTTCCCACGGCTTCAATATCCGGCAAGCTATCCCGCAGTCGTTTCTCGATGGCGGCAGTCGGCTGATTCCCGCAGCGGAGCCAGATGACTTTGGGCGGCGGACCGTGGAGCAGCGACAAGTCGGCAAAGTCCGCGTCCTGCGTCACAATGATGAAGTCGTTCGCCTTGGCGTAAGCCCAAACGCGGCGGTCATCGTCCTCGTCCATGCCCAGCACGCGGACTTGATTCGAGCCAGGAAAGATATCCTGAAGACGCTGACCGAGCCGGAAGCTCAGGTTCTGGTCAAACAGCAGCTTCATGCGGGGCCGTCACGAACTGCGCCTTGTGCTCGCGGTCGGCGGCGTAGGCGAGACACGCGCGGATGTCCGCCTCGTTCAACTCGGGGAAGTCCGCGAGAATCTCCGCGTGCGTCATGCCGCTCGCCAGCCAGCCCAGCACGTCCGCCACCGTGATGCGCATCCCGCGCACGCACGGTTTGCCGCCCCGCTTGCCCGGCTCAAGGGTGATGACGCTCTGGTAGTTCACGGTCCGAGACTAACCTTGGAGCCGTGTGCCTGCCAAGCCATTGCTGGCCGGCCTCACCTTCCTGCTGACGGTCTATTGGGTGAGCCGCAAGCTGGCCGGGATGGTTTGAGGCGAGCGTTCGCACTTCTCCCCTTGCCAAGGCCCCGGTCGTCCGCTTGAGTCTCGCCCGCACACGCCCGATGCAATCACCCGACCACCCCAAACATTACTGCGGCGTCTTTGGCATCTACGGCCATCCGAACGCCGCCGAACTGGCCTACTACGGTCTCTACGCGCTCCAGCACCGCGGCCAGGAGAGCGCGGGCATCGTCGCCTGCGACGGCAAGCAGTTCCGCGAGCAGAAGGGCATGGGGCTGGTGCCGCAAGTCTTTGACGGCGGGGACTTGCACAAGCTCGTCGGCCACATGGCCGTGGGCCACACGCGCTACTCGACGACCGGCTCCTCCCACATCCGCAACGCGCAGCCGTTGACCGTGGATTGCGCGCGCGGGCAAATCGCCGTAGCGCACAACGGCAACCTCACGAACGCGTCCCAGCTCCGCGAAGAGCTCGAGGCCCAGGGGTCCATCTTCCAGACCTCAGTGGACAGCGAGATCATCCTCCACCTGCTCGCGCAGCCCAGCGACCCACGCGGCGAGAGCGCCCTGATCAACACCGTTCGTCGCATCGAGGGCGCATTCTCGCTCGTCATCATGACGGAGCACGAACTCATCGGGGTGCGCGACCCGCACGGCTTCCGCCCGCTCTCCATCGGCAAGGTCGGCGACGCCTGGGTGCTCGCCAGCGAGACCTGCGCGCTCGACCTCATCCACGCCAAGTTCGTCCGCGACGTGGAGCCGGGGGAAATCGTCGTCATCAACCAGCACGGCCTCAAGAGCGTCCAGGCCTTTCCCGCGCACGAGCGTCGCGCCTTCTGCATCTTCGAATACGTTTACTTCGCTCGGCCCGACAGCACCATCGCCAACCGCAACGTCTATCGCGTCCGCGTCGAGATGGGCAGGCAGCTAGCCCGGGAGAACAAAATCCAGGCCGACCTCGTCATCCCCGTCCCCGACAGCGGCAACTCCGCTGCGCTGGGCTACGCCATGGAGTCCGGCATCCCCTACGAGATGGCCTTCGTCCGCAATCACTACGTCGGCCGCAGCTTCCTCCAGCCCTCCCAGCTCATCCGCGACTTCGCCGTGCGCGTGAAGCTTAACCTCATCGGCGAGCTGGTGAAGGACAAGCGCGTCATCATCGTGGACGACTCGATCGTGCGCGGGACCACCTGCAAGACAAGGGTCAACAGCCTCAAGGAAGCCGGGGCGAAGGAAGTCCACGTCCTCGTCTCCTGCCCGCCGCACATGAACCCGTGCGTCTACGGCATTGATTTCCCCGACCGCAGTAAGCTGATGGCGGCGAACAACTCCAACGATGAGATCCGCACCTACCTCAACGCCGACTCCCTCCACTACCTCTCGCAGGACGGCATGGTGAAGGCCACCGGCCTCCCCCGTGAAGGCTTCTGCATGGCCTGCTACGACGGCAACTACCCCGTCGCCTACGACCCCCGGTTGGAGAAGAACATCATGGAGCGCCGGCGTGCCCGCGTGGAAAGCCTCGGCGAGTCCATCGCCAAGGAAGACCGGCAGCCGCGCCTCCTGTAGGAGCGGAGGGCTTCAGCCGGCACCCAGCCTCCTCACTTCTTCCCCAATGGCATCAGAGCCAGGCTGCGGGCGAGGAAGTCGGCGAGGTGCAACAGCTCGATGTGTGTCGCGCCCGCCTTGTCCAAGCCCGCGCGCATTTGCAGGAGGCAACCGGGATTGGTGGTCACGATACACGTCGCGCCTGAGCGCAGAATGTTCTCTACCTTGCGCTTCTGGAGACGTTCCGCCATCGCGGGTTCCGTCAAGTTATAGCTTCCGGCACTGCCGCAACACACATCCGACTCGGGGAGTTCGACGAAGTTCGCCCCCGCGACGGCTTTGACGAGGACGCGCGGGGCGTGCGTGATGCGCTGCGCATGAGCGAGGTGGCAGGCGTCGTGGAAGGAGACGCGCTGAGTTGAGAGTTGCAAGTTGAGCGTTGAGAGGAGGGCATTCGCCACGAGGAATTCACTGAGGTCTTTCACCTTCGCGCTAAAGGCGGTGGCCTCGGCTCCGGGGAGGAGGTGGGCATACTCCTTCAACGTCGAGCCGCAACCGGCGGCGTTGATGATGATGGCGTCCAGCGGCTCGCGGGCGAAGGCGGCGAGGTTCACGCGCGCAGCGGCGCGGGCGGCGGCGAGGTTGCCGCCGTGCGCGTGGAGTGCCCCGCAACAGCCTTGATCCCGGGGGGTGACCACGTCATAGCCCGCGAGGTTGAGGAGCCGGATGGAGTTCTCATTCGTGCGCCCGAACATGACGTTCATGACGCAGCCACGGATGAAGCCAACCCGGCCCCGTGCCGGCGGTTGGTGACCGCCGCTCTGGGGAATGGGCGAGCGGGCCAAGGCTGATTGCTCCACGGGTGACGGAGGAAGTAGTGGGTCGCCTTCTCCCTTCCTCGGAGGAGGGGAGAAGGTGGCCGCAGGCCGGATGAGGGGTGCGGCATCTTGCGCCGCAGCCGATAACCCCTCACCCCGGCCCTCTCCCCTCATCGGATGAAAGGAGAGGGAGGGGGCACAGGCGGGAGAGACTTCCGGCAGGTTCCCTTCCGTCATTTCATCGGGGAGGAGGGCCAGGGCGTCTTGGATGAACTTGGGCAGAAAGGGGGATTTCTTATAAGGAGAGTAGGAGGGCAGGAAAGGAGACTCGGCTCTGCCTCCTCCTGCTTTCCTGCTCTCCTTATTCAAGTCCCTCTTCATGGCCCACTTCAGGAGGCGCGCGGGGGCGAGGGCAAGTTTCATCCGCCGGGGGTGCGGGAAGATGCGCTCGATCAGGATGCGACGGAGAAAGGTCTGGAAGGGGGAGCGGCGATGGTGGTGCTCGATGTGCTCGCGGGTGGCTTCGAGCAACTCACCGTAGTGGACGCCGCTGGGGCACGCAGCTTCGCAGGCGCGACAGCCCAGACAGTTGTCGATATGTCGGACAGCCACGTCACCTAGGGGGACGCGTCCGTCTT
The DNA here is from genome assembly GCA_043731805.1 of Pedosphaera sp. GTDB lineage: Bacteria > Verrucomicrobiota > Verrucomicrobiia > Limisphaerales > SXTU01 > SXTU01. Next base: position 4,578 of record JAYTIO010000314.1, read on the forward strand.
GGAGGGCGCGCATGAGGTAGATACGGCCCCGGGGGGAATCGTTTTCATTGCCAGTCTCCAGATAAGTGGGGCAGGAGCCGAGGCAGAGTCCGCAGTGGATGCAGGCAAGGGACTTGGCCTCGTCGAGGAAGGGCGGTGGTGGGACGGTAGGGCGGTTCATAAGCAAAGGAGCTTGGGGAGGACGTTGCCAAGGTGGGGGAGGTGTATAAAAAGCCGCAGAAACGCTTTGCCCAAGTAGCGGACGGTCTGCCGGATGCTCGGAAGTGCGTTACCCAAGTAGCGGACGGCCTGCCGGATGCTCGGCAGTGCGTCGCCGAAGTAGCGGACGGTCTGCCGGATGCTAGGCAGTGCGTCGCCTAAGTAGCGGACGGTCTGACGGATGTTCGGCAACCCATTTCCTACTTCGGCGATGGCTTGCCGGATGTCCGGCAACCCATTTCCTACTGTGGCGACGCATGACAGGACGTTTTTGGACGCAAAACTTACTGCACCTGGGCATTTGGACAGAGTCCGCGCGCCTTCGGTGAGGTCGCCGGAGCGCTGCCGAAGGTCTGCAAGTGGAAGGGAGAGGGTCGAATCTGGTATGAATCCCCTGCCCCGCCCAGCACCACGCATGGGAATCCACCGCCCGGTCTGGCCGCGCGGAGGTGCGGCTTCGGCTGACGTCTGGGCACTCAAACCGACCCACCGGTCGGCCCTACCGGACTCTTGGTCAGCTATCACGACACGAACACCGCACCGGAAGTCCTTTAACCTCGGTCTCTGCGTCTGTCCCGCCTCTGCGGTGTCATCCCCTGGTTTAGCACCGCAGAGGCGGGAGGGACGCAGAGGTTTATTGGGAGTCCGCCGGGAGCTGCTGGGGGTTACAGGCCCGCGCTCCGGGGGGTGGGGAGTTGGCGCGGTCGGCGGGGGGAGTGGCGGGCGCATGGGCGGCGGGCCTTACCGGGGGACGGCGGGGAGGATGCCGTGAGGATCGAAGGTGGCTTTGAGGCGTGCGGTCAGGGCGGAGGGAGGCAGGGACGCGCCGGGTAAGGGGGAGCCGCGATGGTGGATGATGCCGTTGGCAGCGCGGGCGATGAAGGGGGTTTCGCCGAGGCGGGCGAGGGCTTCGGGGAGGCT
>JAYTIO010000315.1:0-5753 GCA_043731805.1 Pedosphaera sp.
CTGATGAGAAGTTCTTCCAAGGCTCGCTCGACTACCTCGCCGCCATCCGCGCCGCCGTGGAACTGCCGCTGCTGCGCAAGGACTTCATCATTGATGCCGGGCAGATCCGCGAGGCCGTCCAGTGGGGCGCGGATGCCGTCTTGCTCATCGTCGCCATCCTCGACGACCGCCAGCTCTACGAGTTCCACCAGCTTGCCATCGCCGCTGGCCTGGCCGCGCTCGTGGAAGTGCATGACGAACGCGAGCTGGAGCGCGCCCTCGCCGTCGGCGCGCAACTCATCGGCGTGAACAACCGCAACCTGAAAAACTTCTCCGTGGACCTGGCCACCACCGAGCGCATCGCCACGCGGCTCTTCTCCGGCCCCGGCACGCGACACGGCGCGTTGCTCGTGGCCGAGAGCGGCATTCACACGCGCGCCGATGTGCTGCGGCTCAAGCGCGGCGGCGCGCGCGCCATCCTCGTCGGCGAGTCGCTCATGCGCGAAGCCGACCTCGGAGCAAAAGCGCGGGAGTTGTTAGGCGGTTAAGTCTTCCCTACGCTGCCGCCATGAAAACACCCTTGCGCGTCCTCGTGGTCGAAGACTCCGAGTTCGACGCCAAGATGCTCATCCGACTGCTGGACCGCGGCGGCTACGCCACGACCTACGAGCGGGTCCAGACCGCCGACGACATGGCCGCCGCGCTCACGAATAAGTCGTGGGACATCGTCCTCTCCGACTACAACCTCCCCGGCTTCAACGCCACGCTTGCGCTCCAACTCCTCCTCGCCACGAAGCTCGACCTCCCCTTCATCATCGTCTCCGGTGGCATCGGCGAGGACATCGCCGTGGCCGCCATGAAGTCCGGCGCGAACGACTACCTGATGAAGGGCAACCTCGCGCGCCTCGTGCCCGCCGTGGAGCGCGAGTTGCGCGACGCCGCCAGCCGCAAGGCTCGCCGCGACGCCGAGAGCGAGCTGCGCGAGAGCGAGCAGCGCTACCGCCTCCTCTGGGAAACCGCCCCCGACGCCATCCTGCTGCTGGACGCGCAGAGCGACATTCTCTTTGCGAACCCGGCGGTGCAAAACGTCTTCGGCTACACCTCAGCGGAACTGGTCGGGAAGAACCTCGCACTGCTCCTGCCCGAGAAGCTCGGCGCGACCTCGGACACCGCGCTGCATCGGAAGGTCGGGCAGGTCGTGACCGCCGCCCAGCGCCACTCGCTCGAAACTGCGGGCCTCAAACGGGACGGTTCCCAGGTCCTGCTCGAACTCGCGTTCAACGACATCGAGCTGGGTGGCCAGCGGCTCTTCGTCGCCTTCATTCGCGACATCACCGAGCGCGAGCGTAACCGCCGCGAGCTACTCGAACACGCCGAGCAGTTCCGCGTGGCGCGCGAGATTCAGCAACACCTGTTTCCCAAGGCCGCGCCGAGCCTGCCCGGCTTCGACATCGCCGGCGCGGCTTTCCCGGCGGCGGCGGCGGGCGGCGACTACTTCGACTTCATCCCGATGGCGGACAACGGCCTCGGCCTCGTCGTCGGCGATGTGACCGGCCACGGCATCGGCCCCGCGCTGCTCATGGCCGAGACGCGCGCCTACGTGCGTATCGCCGCGCTGAATCGCGCCGACCCTGGCGAAGTGCTCACCCGCACGAACATCGCGCTGGCTGAGGACATCGGGGACGAACGCTTCGTCACGCTCTTCCTGGGCCGGCTGGACGCCGCGCACCGCCGCCTCACCTACGTCAGCGCTGGCCATCCGCCCGGCTACCTGCTCGCCCCCGACGGCAGCGTGCGGATGGAACTCCGCCGCACCGGCGTCCCGCTCGGGATGCGCCCGACCACGGAATATCGCAACGCGCCGGCCATCGTGCTGGAACCGGGTGAAGTCGCGCTGCTGCTCACCGACGGCATCGAGGAGGCGATGGGGCCGGACGACGAAATGTTTGGCACCGACCGGATGCTGGGCGTGCTGCGGGCGAACCGCGATCAGCCCGCCACGCGCATCGTGGACGCGCTCTACCTCGCCGTGCGTGACTTCTGCCAAGGCACCGAGCAGCAGGACGACGTGACGTGCATCGTGCTCAAGGTGCTGTGAGCGCCGGCATTTTTAGCCACGGATGAAACACGGCTAGAACACGGAAACCTGCAGTCTTTGACCTTCCCGCTCTCCGTGTTCAATCCGTGTTTCATCCGTGGCTGAATTGCGTTTCGTGCCATGACCCACTTCACCCAACAGCTCGCCCGCCACGGCCGCGCGCTGCGCCGCGCCCCGCTGCACACGCTGCAAGTCAACGTCGGGCGCAAGTGCAACCAGGCGTGCCGCCACTGCCATGTGGACGCCGCGCCGTGGCGCACGGAGATGATGGACTTGCCCACCGCCCAGCGCGTCGCCGACTGGATTCGCGCGCACCGGCCTGCCGTCGTGGACCTCACGGGCGGCGCGCCGGAGTTGAGCGAGCACTTCCGCTTCCTCGTCGAGACCGCGCGCGCGTGCGGCTGCCACGTCATTGACCGCAACAACCTCACCATCATCGAGACCGAGTCCTTCGGCTGGCTGCCGGAGTTTCTCGCGGCGAACGAAGTGGAAGTCATCGCCTCGCTGCCGTGCTACTTGGAGGAGAACGTGAACGCGCAGCGCGGCGACGGCGTGTTTGAGAAGAGCATCCGCGCCCTGCGCAAGCTCAACGCGGTCGGCTACGGCATACGCCTGCCGCTGAACTTGGTTTACAACCCGCTCGGCCCGACGCTCCCGCCGCCACAAGCCAAGTTGGAGGCCGATTACAAAACCGAGCTGCGCGCCCGCTTCGGCATCGAGTTCACCGGCCTGTTCACGATTACGAACCAGCCCATCGCGCGCTTCGCGGAGGACTTGCGCGCGCGCGGCGAGTGGGACGCCTACTTGGAGTTGCTCGCCAACGCTTTCAACCCCGCGACGGTCAGCGGTCTCATGTGCCGGAGCACGTTGAGCGTCGGCTGGCGCGGTGAACTCTACGACTGCGACTTCAACCAGATGCTCGGGATGCGCCTGAGTGCGGAGTGCGGAATGCGGAATGCGGAATCGGCTGGTCGTCCGCTTCATCTCTGGGACGTGACGCCAGCGGAACTGACCGACCGTGCCATCCTCACTGGCAACCACTGTCTCGCCTGCACGGCGGGCGCAGGGAGCAGTTGCGGCGGGGCTTTGGCGACCGCGCGCGCCGGCGACTAGTAGTCGCCGTCGGCGACCTACGAACGCGCAACACGGCTCCGCTTGAGCAGGACCAGCCCTGGCTGCGTCAGTAGCGGGACATGAAATCACGCACCTTGCCCCCGCTCGCGATGTCGCTGCTCTTCGCGCTGCTGGCGAACCTCCCCCTGTCCGCCGCCACCTTGGTGAAGAACGGCCAACCCGCCGCCGTGCTCGCGCTGCCGGCGGACCCAGACGCGCAGGAGAAACTCGCCGCGAAGGAACTCACCGAGCACTTGGAGAAAATGTCCGGCGCGAAGCTCGAGACGGCCACGGTCAACGCGGCGGAGGTGAACAACTTCATCAAGCAGAGCAAGGCGGCGGGCCGCATCCCGGTTTTCCTCGGGCGCAATGTCCGCGACCAACTGGTCAAGCAACTCCCCACGAATGCCGTGCGCGGCGCGTTCGCCATCCAGGTCACGGCGGACGCGGTGATGATTGCAGGCGTAGAGGAGGGGACGACTTACGGCGCGATGGAGCTGCTCGAACAACTCGGCTGCCGCTGGTTCATGCCTGGCCCGCTCGGCACGGTTATTCCCAAGCTCGCCACGGTGGACGTGCGCACGCAGCAGACCGCGCAGTCGCCGTCGTTTCCCTCGCGCTGGTTTCAAATGCCCGACCGCGGCTGGCAGACGCGGGTGCGCTGCGGCGGCACGGTGTTCCTCGGCGGCCACGGCCTCCCGGCTCCCAAGGTCACGGTGAACAAAACCACCAAGGCCATTGAGGACAGGGACGCGGCTGAGATGTTCGCGCTGGTGAAAGGGCAGCGCACGACGCGGCAGCACTGCTTGTCGAACCCCAAGCTCGTCGAGTTCGCCATCAACCACGTCAAGCAGGCGCGCAAGGCGGGCCGGGGGCCGGTCATCGGCATGGGGCCGAACGACGGCGGCGGCTTCTGCGAGTGCGAGCGTTGTCGCGCGCTGGACGGCGGCGACTTCGACCCTTTCTCGAACGAGCTGTCCGTCACCGACCGCTACATCTGGTTCTTCAACCAGGTGCTCAAGGGCGTCGAGGCCGAATTCCCCGACACGAAGCTCGCGTTCTACATCTACCACTCCTATATGCGGCCACCGAAGCGCTGGCAGCCCGACCCGCGCATCATGGGCGCGCTCGCACCCATCGCGCTCGACCGCGTGCATGGCTTCTCGAATCCCATCGCGCCGGAAAAGAGCTACGCGCGGTCACTCTACGAGGATTGGGGCAAGCTGCTGCCCGAGCTTTACGACCGCGGCTACTGGAGCAACCTCGCCGACCCCGGCTTCCCGTTCATCATCGTCCATCGGTTGCGCGATGAAATCCCCGCGTGCCACGCGCTCGGCGTGAAGGGCTGGCGCGTCGAGACCTTTCCCAACTACGCGCCGCAGTTCCCCTCGATGTATATCGCGGCGAAGCTCATGTGGAATCATCAGGTGGACGTGGACGCGCTGCTGAAGGATTGCCACGAGAAGTTCTTCGGCCCCGCTGCCGCGCCGATGGGCGAATATCTCACGCTCATGGACGCCGCGTTGCGCGACGGCGACTTCTCGACGGGTTGCGCGTGGGACATGCCGCACTTCTATCCGCCGGCCTTGCGGGCAAAGGCACGCGGCTTGATTCAACAGGCGACCAAACTCGCGCCCGCCGGCAGCGACTACGCCGCGCGCGTGAAGGTCATCGGCCAGACCCTCGACATGGTGGACGCGTTCAACACGATGCTGGATGCCCGCGTGCGCGTGGACTTCGTCACGGCGCAGGCGCAACTGACCAAGCTCGATGCCGTGGCTGAGGAACTCATGGGCATGAAGCCCGTCGCGATGGTTTCGGCCGGGCGCTTCAGCACCTACGTGAATTACATGAAGCGCTTCTATCGCACTTGCACCGAGCAGGGTTTCAAGCGCGTGACCGACGGCAACCAGCTCATCGCCGCCGCGCCGGACGAGTGGCAGTTCCAAATTGACCCGGCGAAAGTCGGCGAGGACATCGGCCTCTGGCGGGCAGCTAACACGGGCGGCAACTGGCAGAAGCTCAAGACCTCCAGCTCCTCGTGGAGCAACCAAGGGCTGCGCTACTACAAGGGACTCGCGTGGTATCGCACGACCGTGGACGTGCCCGCGAAGTTCGCCGGGCAACGCATCTTCCTCTGGTGCGGCGGCGTGGACGAGGCCGCGAAGGTCTGGGTGAACGGCCAGCACATCGGCAACAGCCCCGGCGCGGCGTTCTATCCCTTCGAGATGGACGCGACCAACGCCGTGAAGCCCGGCAAGAACACCCTCGTAGTCTGCATCTCGAACCAAGTCGTGAATGAGCTGGGCACCGGCGGCATCGTCGCGCCCGTGATGCTCTACGCCCCGGCGGCGGGGAAAGACGCCAAGTTGGAAAACATCCGCGACCTGAAGCCGACGTTCCCGTGAGGCACTACCGTGGTAGGGCGCGTCTGTCCCCAGCGCGCCGCTGAACCGTGCGGACGCCCTACCGGCGCGCTGGGACAGACGCGCCCTACCACGACCGGCGACTGCAAGTCTCCGGCACGGGTCACACCCGCTTCGTCAGCCCCACGCCCACCTTC
>JAYTIO010000316.1:0-2270 GCA_043731805.1 Pedosphaera sp.
GATAGATGGGCGTGTTCGCGAGCTGCCCGCGCGCCAGACCGGTGTCAATGACCCAGGTGCGACTGGTGCGCGACGGCACGGCTTGGAACTTCGATTTGAGAAACTCCTTCACGTCCTTGCGCACCGTGGCGAGGTCCGTGCCGTTGGGAAGCGTGCCGAGCTCTAGGAGGCGCTTCTTGAGCACCGTCTCCACTTCAGCGTCAAGGTCCGGCGGCGGCTCTTTGAGCGAGCCGCGCGCGATGAGGAGCTCGTTCTTCAAGATGGCCTGCTGTTTCTCCGGCAGCCCGGCGGCCCGCCACTGGATGAGGAGGTAAACGGAAAGGCCGGAGAGGCCGAGCAAGGCGAAGTTCAGCCCCATGATGCCGAGCCATTTTCCCAACCAGATTTGCCAGCGCGCGATGGGTTTCACCACGACCATCTGCATCGAGCAATCCTCCACGTCGCGCGCCAGCGTGCCCGTGGCAAGCCACAGCGTGACGAGGCCGAGGATGGCCGTGACGGAACTGAGGCAGTAGGTGATGACGATTTGCACCAATCCCCGCGCGGTGCCGTCGTGCTTGAGCGCGAGCGGGAGGCCGACGACGACGAGCAGGAGCACCACGGCCAGCACCGGCAACAGCCGATAGCGCACGACGGCCTTGATCGTGAGGCGCGCGACGGCGAGGAGCTGTCGCAAGCCCGCCGGCACGCTGAAGAGCGCCGGGGCAATTCCCAGCCGCCACTCGGCCGGAAGGGCCTCGCCGACGGCCTTGAACTTCGCGATGGCGTCGGCGGGCGAGCTGGCGGGGACGAGGCCTTGGTAGAGGAAGCCCCGCTCCTGACACGCGCGACTGAGGAGGTGGTTCGCCCGGGCTCCGAAGAACGCTTGCAGGCCGACGCCCACGGCGAGGAGCAGGCCGGGGTTTTCCGAGATGAGCTTGGTGGCGATGAAGGCCAGCGCCGCGTGGACCACGAGCAGCGCCAGCGCGGGAACCCACAGCCTGCGGGCGAAAGCCCACGCCCAGCCCAGCACCGCCGCCGGCCACGAGAAGCCATGCTTCACCGCAGCCAGTCCCTGGTGCGGATGCTTCAGGATTTCAAAGTGGGCGGACATGGCAGACTACTTCGGCTTGCCCAGCAGGTTCGCGAGCTTCTCGTTCGCCTTCACTTCGTCGAGCACGGGCTTCGCGGCCACTTCTATTTTCGGTTCGGGGGCCGCAGCGGTCGGGGCGGCGAGGGCGGCGAGTTTTTTCTGTGACTCAGCCTCGGCAGCCGTCGGGACCACGACAACTGGGGCGGAAGCTTCCGCAACGGGTGCGATGGCGACCAGGCGGTCCAGCACGCGGGCTTGCTGCTGCGCACTGGCTTCCGCACTGCCACGCAGATACTCGGCGACCTGGCTGCCGGAGGTCGCGCCGGAGGTGTTTTGCTCGCTGGCCCGCGCGCGGTTCACCACACCGAGGAAGTAGCTCTCCAAGTTCTGCGTCGGGTTATCGAGCTGGATGCGGTCGGCAGCAACGTCACGGCGGATAGTGCCGAGGATGTTCTCCATCGCCTCGCGCGGCAGCGTGGGGAAGGTGATGCGGACGGAGCTGCGCTCGGTGAGCAGTTCCTTGAGCGTGCCGTCGGCCTGAATCTTGCCGCCGTAGTAAATCACCACGCGGTCGCACACGTCTTCCACGTCGCTGAGAAGATGGCTGGAGAGAATGACCGTCTTGCCGCGGTTCTTGAGCGCGAGGATGACGTCCTTCACCTCACGGCAACCGAGCGGGTCGAGGCCGGCGGTGGGCTCGTCGAGGATGACGAGGTCGGGGTCGTTGATGAGCGCCTGCGCGAGGCCGATGCGGCGCTGCATGCCCTTGGAGAACTCGCCCACCGTGCGGCTGCGAACCTGGTTGAGGCCGACCATTTCAAGGAGTTGCTCGGTGCGCTGGTCGCGCTGCTCGGGCGGGAGCTGGAAGAGGTTGCCGAAGAAGTCGAGCGTCTCCCGGGAGTCGAGATACTTGTAGAGGTAGCTCTCCTCGGGCAGGTAGCCGATGCGCGCCTTGGTCGGCACGTGGCGCGGCGAGTGACCGAAAATCTCGATGTGGCCCTTGGTCGGGTAGAGCAGACCCAGCAGCATCTTGATGGTGGTGGACTTGCCGGAGCCGTTGGGTCCGAGCAGGCCGAAGACCTCGCCGCGCCGGACCTCGAAGTTGACGTTGTCCACCGCGCGCGCCTTGGGCCGACCCCAGAAGTCCTTGAAGACCTTGGTGAGGCCGCGCACAGAGATGACGGCCTCGTTGGTGGTG
>JAYTIO010000317.1:0-4507 GCA_043731805.1 Pedosphaera sp.
CGACGGACGGCAACTGTAAGTCGCCGGTGGGGAGGAGGTCGCCCCGCCAGACTTTGAGCAATAGCGGCTGGGGCGTCGCGGGGAGGAAGGTGAAGGTGCCGGGCCACGGGGTGAAGGCGCGGAGGCGGTGGTGCAGGACGGGCGCGGGCTGGGTCCAGTCGAGGCGGCCGTCTTCCTTCGTGAGCTTGCGGGCGTAGGTGATGCCTTCGGCGGGCTGCGGGCGGGGTGGAAGTTCGCCGGCGACGTAGCGCGGGAGGGTTTGCGTGAGCAGCTCTGCCCCGAGAACAGCGAGGCGGTCGTGGAGGGTTTGGGCGTTGTCGTCGGGGGCGATGGGCGTGGCGCGCGTGGCGACGAGGCCGCCGGTATCGAGCCCGGCGTCCATGCGCATGATGGTTATGCCGGTCTCGGGATCGCCTTCGAGGATGGCCCACTGGATGGGGGCCGCGCCGCGCCAGCGCGGGAGGAGCGAGGTGTGGACGTTGAGGCAGCCGTGCGTGGGGAGGTCGAGGATGGCTTGCGGAAGAATTTGTCCGTAGGCGAGCACGGCGATGAGGTCAGGGCGCAACTCGCGGAGTTGGGCGAGGAAGGCTTCGTTCCGCGCGCGCTCGGGTTGGAGCACGGGCAAGCCGAGGCGCAGGGCGAGTGCCTTGACGGGCGGGGGCTGGAGTTTGAGGTCGCGGCCCTTGGGTTTGTCCGGCTGCACGACGACGCCGACGACCTGGCAATCCGGCGCGGTGGCGAGGGCTTGGAGCGTCGGGCAGGCGATGTCCGGCGTGCCCATGAAGACGAGGCGCAATGGCATTGGGACAGAAGTGTCAGCGGCGGGCGCGGCCGGGACAAGAGGCTTTATCAGAAAGGGTTCTATCAGGAAGGCAGGAAGGGGATGCTTAACCGGAACCATGTAGTTGAAATTGTAGCGCTCCCCTTCAACGCAGAGCCGCGACCGGCGAAGGCCACGCAATGGTGAACCCGCATGGGTCCCAACTCTGCGTCCCTCTGCGTTGTAGTGAAGGCCACCTCGACCTGCATCGTTTCAACTCAACTCTCTGTGCTCCGCCCCAGGCTTCGCCGGCTTCCTGCCTTCCTGCTTTCCTGATTCACGCCGCTTCCGCCTACGAGCTCGCGCTGGTGTAGCGCTTCAGGGCGGTGCGCCAGACGAATTCAGAGGCGGCGAAGAGGAGCGCGGCGAGGGCGACGAGGAGGAGGATTTCCAGCGGAGAGCCGAGCTTGGCCACGAGGAGTTTCACCGGGACATTCGAGACGAGCAGCATGGGCAGCGCGTAGGTGAAGACGGCCTTGAACGGGCCGTGGAAGGCTTCGTCGGGGAGGCGCGCGATATTGAAGAGGTTGTAGTAGCCCCAGACGATGCCTTGCGCGCGCACGGTCCAGAAGCTCGTGGCCGCGAGCATCACCATCAGCGAGTAGTGGATGCTCAGACCGACCAAGACGAGCGCGAGAAACCCCACGACCTCCCCGACGCCCGGCGTGTGACCGAGCCGGTGCAGCGCGTAGCCGATCACGCCCAACGCCCCAGTGGCGCTGACGAACCCGCCCAAGTCCACCTGCCGGAAGCTGACGAGGAAGCGGGTGTTGACGGGCAGCAGGAGCATGAAGTCGAGCTTGCCAGTGCGAATGTGTTCGGAGAGCGCGGTGAGGTTGGTGAGGAAGAGCGCGGTGAAGAGCTGCTGGATGAGCTGGCTGGTGCCGACGAGCGCGACGACCTGCCACTTGGTCCAGGTGCCGATGCTCTCGGTGTGCAGGTAGAGCACGCTGATGAAGCTGAGTTGGAGCGCGAACCACAGCGTCTCCACCACGATCCACATGAGGAAGCTCGTCTTGAAGCCCAGCTCGCGGATGACGGAGTTACGCCAGAGCGCGGCGTAGAGACAGAGGTAATGGTGAATGGCGAATGGCGAATGGCGAATTCCACCTCGGTGCCCAGCCGAGGATTCGCCATTCGCAATTTGCCGTTTGCCATTCATGGTCAGCCTCCCACCGCCGAGTATTTCCGGATGCCCCGGCTCCAGACGCAGCGGGCGAGCGCGTAGGCGGCTCCGACCCAGAGGAGTTGCACCAACACGCCGTGGGGGATCACCTCCGCCGGCACGCGGCCCAGCCAGACGCTCACGGGGAAGAAGAGCAGGTAGGGAAAGGGCGTGTAGTCCAACGCCCCGGCGATGGCGGGCGGCAGGATGTCCAAGGGGAAGAGATGACCGCCGGCGAGGTATTCGAAGGCGAAGGCGACGAAGATGAAGGTCGCCACTTCCAGCACCCAGAAGGCGAGCAACGCCAGCGTGAAGCTCATGAAGAATTGCAGCAGCGCCGTCAGCCCGACCGAGAGGCCGAACCACGCGGCGGTCGCGGCGTCCTGCGGCAGCACCAGGTAATCGCGCAGCAGCCAGAGGAACGCGCTGGTCGGCACCACCGCCACGGCCGCATACACCAGCCGGCTCGCGGTGAAGAGGCAGAGCCGGTAGGTGAGGTAGTCCATCGGCTTGAGCAGGAACTGGCTGATGTTGCCGTCCTTGATGTCGGCGGCGATTTGCCAGTCGTCCTCGGTCACGGCGGTGAGCGCGTCCACGATGGTGATGACGAGGTAGTAGGAAATCATCTCCGCCAGCACGTAGGAGCCGACCTGCCCGCCGGCGGGCTTGCCCGCGTAAATGGTGCGCCAGACGTGGATGGTGGCCAGGAGCGGGATGAGGCCGAAGGTGGCGCGGAACAGGAAGTTCAGCCGATACACCATCGTGTTCTGCAAGCCGATGCTGAGGACGTGCCAGTATTTGCCCATCACGGATGGTTCCCACTCTTGCTCGTAATCCTGATCTTGATCCTGCGCCTGCCTGTCTGCCCAGTCACGGCGCGGAGGATTAGGATTAGGATTAGGATCAGGCGCACGAGCAAGGAGTTTCCTCCCTTTGACATGGCGACGCCACTTGCTAGCCTCCCGCCCCGTCGTCCACTGCTCCTCATGGCTAGACTCACAATCTTGACTGGCGCGCGCCGGGGCCAGCGTTTTGAGCTGCCCCCCGGCATCGTCACCATTGGCCGGCAGGTCGGGAACACCCTCGCCATCGCGGACGAATCTGTCGGTGGCCAGCACCTCCTCATCACCGTTGACCCCGCCGGCTGTCGCCTCAAGGACCGCAGCGGCGGCGGCACGGCGGTCAACGGCCAACACGTCACCACCGCCGCACTCGAGGACGGGGACATCCTCAAGCTCGGCGTCGTCGAGCTGCTCTACGAAGTGGGCGCGCCGATTCCGCGCCCGCCCTCGGGCCAGACGCCCAAACCCACGCCGGGCGGCCTCGCGGCGAAGGTGAAACGCGAAGGCCCGCGCTTCGAGGACGTGCTGCGCGAGCAGAAGGTGCAGAAGAAGATCAAGGTCTTCGACATCGAGCTGGGGCCGATCCTGCTGTGGGGCTTCATGGCGGCGCTGGCGGGGGCCGGCGTCTGGGCGGCACTGCATCCCAAGCCGCTCCCGCCGCCGAAAGCCAAGCGGATCCGAGGCGGCCCCGGCGTGGCCGTCAGCCTCCCCGGCGACCCCGGCCCCGCGCCCGTCGCCACGACGAACGCCGCGCCGCCCGAGCCGGTGAGCAAGGTGCCGCCGGGCTTCCTCCTCGCGGCCGAACCGCCGCCCTTGCCGTATGCCCTGCCCGTCGGCGCGGCGAAGGTGACAGCCGGCGGCGCGAAGGTTTACTTCACCTCGCAGGGCAGCGCGCAGGCGGCGGTGGACGCGGCACACGAGGGCGATGCTGTGGTGTTCGATGCGCCCGCCGTCGGCAACGTCGTGGTGCGCCGCCCGTTGAAGGACGTGCAATTCATCGGCGGCTCGGCGGCGTGGCAACTGGAGGCCGACGTGACTGGCTGCCAGTTCTTCTGGCACACGCCCACCGAGATGACGCAGAAGTCCGGCAAGCTCGAGCACAGCGCCTTCTACCAATCCCACGGCCCCGCCACGCACCTCACGCACACGGACGCGGTGACGTTCTACTACGGTGGCAGCCAGGTGCTCGCCGGCGAGTTTAAGACGCGGCGCGCCGTTCCGCAGCTCTGGTTGAGCGGCTTCGTGCGCGGCGTCACAGTCCACAAGCTCATCGTTGCCGCGCCCGAGGGCGAGCGGCGCTGGGACATGGACTGGGCGCCCGTGGTGCGCGTGCAGGCCGAGGACCTCGCCGGCCACGGCCACAACACCTATCTCCTCAGCCCGTTCGTGCGCGGGCAGACGGCGTGGACGCCTTTTCACGTCGTGCGCGCCACGGGGCTGACCTTCGCGCAAGCCTGCTCGGAAGGCGGCACCTGGGCGGACCCAGTGCTGGAAGTGGACTACGGCATTGACTGCGCCATCGTCGCCACCGCGCTGGCCGGGCGCGGCGACGCGGGCAACGCCGGCTACCTCCGCCAGCCCGACCAGCTCAAGTATCACGACCACGAGGAGTGGGGCCACAACCACGCCAACGCGCCGTATCGCGGCGCGGCCATCTACCTCGGCGGCCAGCGCAACCGC
>JAYTIO010000318.1:0-8454 GCA_043731805.1 Pedosphaera sp.
GCATTCTCAACCTCTCGGAGGCCAGCCCAGAGTCGGTGTTTCCCCGGCTGGGAACATGGGTTCTGGACGGAATGCCCTTGGGGAGCATCGGACCGGAGGTGGAGCTGATCTGCTTCAACAGCAGAGAGCCCCAGCGGGTGCTCTGGCGGCCGCCGGAGCGGTGCTGTTACCTGGAGCCAAGATGGCCGGGCAACGGCATTCCGAGCTCGCGGAAGGAATTCCGCGACTTCATGGTGGGGCTGGAGAAGTCCCACTACAACGGCTGGTGCTTCAGGTATATGACCAGCCCCACGGTGACGGTGCCGCGGGGCAAGCAGCTAAACCTGCGGGTGCTGGGCTCACCCTCAGATGCGGCATCGGTTCGGGGCGAAGGGGCCAAGGTCTTCGCCAACCTGTTCCGACTGTCGACCCCGGATGGTCGGCGGCTGTTGGATGTGAACGGGGAGCCCAAGAACTCCCACAGCGTGGAAGGCCCGCTGGGGCCGCGCCAGGTAACGGACCAGGCGTGGGAAAAGTGGCGGCAGCTCCGGGCCATGGGGGCCATGGGGGCCGTCTTGCAGTGCCGCTGAGGCCGATGGCGAGGGGTTCAGCCCGCACAGCAGGGATGAAACAAACCCGATGCACCCGCCACCCAACTAATCCCTCGGAAGGGCTGCTGCTTTACTCCCCAGCCGTCACTACCTAGCTTAGACGCGTGTCGGAGACCAAGAAAACGCGGGTGATGATTGGGATGAGCGGAGGAGTGGATTCCTCGGCGGCGGCGGCCTTGTTGCAGGAACAGGGCTTCGACCTCGTGGGCGTCACGCTCAAGCTCTGGCCGCAGGATTGCGTGAACCGCGCGGAGGACAAGTGCTGCGGTCCCGAGGCCGTGAAGGACGCACGGGCGGTGGCGCATCAGCTCGGCATCCCCTACTACCTCGTGGACGAGTCGGCGGAGTTTCAGAAGCAGGTCATCGCCTACTTCGCGGAGGAATACAAAGCGGGCCGCACGCCGAACCCGTGCGTGATGTGCAACGAGCGGCTCAAGTTCGGCACGCTGCTGCACCGCGCGGACCAACTCGGCGCGCAGCTCATCGCCACCGGTCATTTCGCGCGGACGGAGAAGTGCGCGACGACGGGGCGCACGTTGCTCAAGCGCGGCTGCGACCCGCGCAAGGACCAGAGCTACTTCCTTTTCTCGCTCAAGCAGTGGCAGCTTGAGCGCACCCTCTTCCCGCTCGGCAACATGACCAAGTCGGACACGCGCGACCTCGCGCGCGAGTGCAAGCTCAAGACCGCCGAGAAGGAGGAGAGCATGGAAATCTGCTTCGTGCCGGACAACGACTACGGGAAGTTCCTCGAAACGGCGAAGCTCGTGACGCGGCATCGCGGCGACATCGTGGATGTCCACGGGCGCAAGCTCGGGCAGCACGACGGCATCGAGTTCTACACCATCGGCCAGCGCAAGGGCCTCGGCCTCTCCTCACCCAAGCCGCTCTACGTCGTGGAACTGGACGCGGCGACCAACCGCGTGATCGTGGGCGACGAGACGATGCTGGACCGCGCCGAGTTCCGCGTGGAGCGGTGCAATTGGATTCCTTTCGAGAAGCCGCCGGAGTCCATCGAGGTCACGGCGAAGATTCGTTACAACCACCCCGGCACACCCGCGACGGTGACGCCCACGGCGGACGGCGGGGCACAGGTGAAACTCCACGAACCGCAGCGCGCAATCACGCCGGGGCAGGCATGCGTGTTCTATCAGGAAGACCTCGTGGTCGGCGGCGGGTGGATCACGCGGTAGCCGGCCAGCTACTTACGCCTAACGCGGAGGAACCGGTGGCTGGAGAAGCGGAGAGAGATCTGTCGAAGGCAGTGGCGGGAGATCGCGGTTCATGACCGCCTTCTCCGTCAACTTACGGTTGATTTCCATCCGCAGCGCTTGCTCGGCTGGATCCACGATCTGAGCCGGCGGCGGCTCGGTCATATTGCCACCGGTCAGCGGGATGTTCCCACGAACCGGGCGGCTCAGGTTGACCGGCGTATTCCCTGGGGCGGGAATGCCGGAGGGAAGGGCTACCGGAACGGCAGAGGGAAAGGCCGATGGCATGCCGCGATTGTAGTTGATCGGCCCCGAGTTGTTGAAGGGAAGCGCGGTGGTGCCACCGGGCGTGGGCGGCACCGGATTGGGCTGTCCAAAGGGCAGCGGACCGCCGGGGGCCGTCATCACCGGCGGGCCGGACGGGGCTTTGAGGCCGTCCTTCTCGAAGGACAAGGTGCGTTCCTCGCCGGAGATTTTGACCCGCACGGTGCCCGCCTTGATGTTGATACCGTTGGTCAACACTTCAAGTCCGCCACCGACTTGTCCTTCGGAGAGGCTGATATACTCGGGCGTGGGCTTGCCGGGCGGCTGGTTGACGAACATCGCCCGCGGCGGGTTGAAGAGCGCGGTGATGCCGCTGAGTTTGTAGTTCGTCGGGGTCTCTGGCGGCGGCGCGGGGGCCGGCGGGGGCACGGGGGCCGGCGGGGGCTTCAGGCCGAACGGATTGCGGTCGAGGATCACCTTGTAGTCGCCCACCGCGTCCGCCAAGGCGGTGCTGGTGGCCCAGCCCAGCAAGGCGAGGAACAGGCTGCATTGCATCGCGCGTTTCAGGTTCATAGCAGGTCCGCTGGCTTCAACACCAGAGACCGTAGCTGGTTGCACGCGGAGTGGCAATACGGCGAACCACTTCCCGCTTGCCGCACCTGACGCGTCCAGTAGCTTGCGCCCATGCCGAAGAGCACTTGGGTTGTCCCTACCATTTTGTCAGCGCTGCTCATCTTGGGCGCGCTGGGCTGGACAGCGTGGCAGCGCGGCGCGGAACTGTCCGCCGCCCAACTGGCCCTGGAAGACGCGCGCAAGGCCGCCGCGCTGAACGCCGCGCAGGCCCTCGATTTGAAGGCCGACCTCGACGCCCTCAAGGTCGAAGCTCTCGGGCTGTCCGAGAAGCTCGCCGACGCGGAGAAGGAGATGGCCACGGTCTCCAAGACGAAGAGCACGCTGGAGGAGGAAATGCGCGCGGCGCTGCAGTCCAAGGACATCACCATCTCGCAGCTTCAAGGCAAGCTCACGGTCAACATCCTGGACCACGTCCTGTTCGACTCCGGCGAGGGAACGCTCAAGGCCGAGGGACAGGAAGTCCTCCGCCGCCTCGCCAGCGTGCTGGCGGCGCACACGAACCGCGCCCTGCACGTCGTCGGCCACACGGACAACGTGCCCATCCGCGCGTCGGCCCGCAGCCGCTTCGCGAGCAACTGGGAACTCTCCACTGCACGCGCCACGGCAGCGGTGCGCTTTCTCCACGAGCAGGCCGGCGTGAACCCCAAGCAGCTCGGCGCGCTGGGCTACGGCGAGTTTCATCCGGCGGCAGACAATGCCACGCCCGAGGGGCGAGCGAAGAACCGCCGCATCGCCGTGGTCATCCTGCCGGAGGAGCTGGCCGCCACGAGCGACGCCCCGACGCCCGCGCCCCAGCCGCCGCCGCCATGACCACGGAACATTCCACGGCCGCCCACTGGCACGGAGGGTTTGACGAAGTCGGCTTGCAGGCGTGGGCGGAAGGCTTGCGGGCCAGCCTCCGCGCGCCCCGCGTCTCGCTCGGGCTGGTGTTCATGTCGCCACAGTTTTTCCCGCACGCGCGCGAGACGCTCGAGGTGCTGCGGGTTCACGCGCAGATTCCGCTCCTGCTGGGCTGCTCCAGCCAGGGCCTGATCGCCAATGCGATGGAGGTCGAGGCGGACGCGGGGCTGGTGCTGGGGCTGTATCATCTGCCGGGCGCGGAGCTGAAGGCGGTGCGCTTCACCCAGCAGCAGGTCGAGGAGTGCGATGGCCCGGCCCGCTGGCACGCGGAGACCGGGGTGGGCGCGGCGACGGGCCAAGGCTGGCTGGCGTTTGCCGACCCGTTCCGCCTCGACGGCGAGACCTGGCTGAAGCAGTGGAACGAGGCCTACCCGCGGCGGCCGATCCTCGGCGGGCTGGCCAGCGGCACAGGGTCGGAACGGGCGACGCAGGTTTATCTCAACGGCGACGTGTTCGAGGACGGCGGGGTGGCACTGGCCGTGGGCGGCGCGGTGCGGCTGCACGGGGTGATCGCGCAGGGTTGCACGCCGATTGGTGAGACGTGGACGATCACGGAGGCGGAGCGGAACATCATCACGCAAATCGGCAACCGCCCGGCCTACCAGCGGCTGGTGGAAGCGTTCCAGTCACTGCCGACGGCGGCGCAGCAGCAGGCGCGCGGCAACCTGTTCGTCGGCCTCGTCATCAACGAGTATCTGGAGGAGTTCCATCGCGGCGATTTCCTCATCCGCAACCTCCTCGGGGGTGATCCCGCATCCGGCGCGCTGGCGGTGGGCGCGCTGCCGCGGCAGGGGCAGACGCTGCAATTCCAGCGGCGCGATGCGGCGGCCGCCACCGAGGACATGGCGGCGATGCTGGCGCGGGCGCGGAAGGAACTGGCCGGGAGCGAACTGCTCGGGGGCGTGCTGTGCTGCTGCAACGGGCGGGGCCATCGGCTCTTCGGGGAGCCGAGTCATGACGCCCGCATGGTGCGGGAGCACTTGGGGCCGCTTGGGCTGACGGGGTTCTTCTGCAACGGGGAGATCGGGCCGGTCGGGGAGAAGAACTTCCTGCACGGCTATACCGCTTCGTTGGCGCTGTTCGTGCAGAGCCGCAGTGGGCTGCCGGCTTCAGCCCTCGATGATGTCGGCCCGCATTTGTGAGTTGGCGGGCGTGGGCTTCATGGTGGAGAGCGCGGCGTTGGTGCGCCGCAGGCGAACGGTGAGTTCGAGGGCGATGTTGCGCATCACCGCGAGGCCGAGATTCGGCTCGCGCTGGATCAGCTCGAAGAACTGCGGACGTTGCATCACCAGAACGATGCTGGCCTGCTTCGCTATCGCCAGTGCGCCGCGCTTGCCCCCGTCGAGGAAGGAGAGTTCCCCAAACACCTGGCCTTGGCCCAAGGAAGCGATGGACGCGGTGTTCTCCTCCAACAGGATGTCCACCTGCCCGCGCATGACGACGTAGGCCTCATGGCCGGCGGCGTCCTTGCCGAAGACCCTTTCCCCGGGGCGGAACAGCTTCTGGGTGAAGAGCCGGGCGACCTTGCGCAACTCGCCGTCGCCGAGGCCTTTGAAGATTTCTAGGTCGCGCAGCAGGTTGATGATGGCGACACCGATGCTTTGATCCTGCAGGCAGTGCTTGATGACGTTGACGATGGTCAGCGCGTGAGAGGTGAGGGTTTCGTGCTCGATGCTGTAGGTCTGGTTGAGCTTCACCATCTTTACCAAGTCCATCGTGCCGTCATGAACCTTGTGGAAGCCGGGCAGATAGGCGGCCGGGACGAAGCCGAGCTGCTCGGCGCTGATGAGCAGCTTCACCGCGCTGGTGAGCATATCCAGTTCCACGTAGGCGGCGCTCAACTCCGCCTGCGCCACCTTGGTGACGTGCTGGAGGACCGCCCCCATCGAGAGGTTGTCCGTGCAAAAGGCGTGCAGAATGCGCACGCAGCGGTCCTGCTCATCGTAGAGGTAACGCATCCCGGCGACGACCCGCTCCTCGCGGCGGCAGAGCACCGCGCGGGGCGTCACGGTGGCGGCCACGCGCATGAAGCCGCTACCCCAGTTGAAGTTGCTGGAGATTTCCTGCGGCGGGTTCTGCGGGGCCGCTGCCTCGCGAGCGTCCGTGTAGTCCGCCTCGTTCACCGCGCTCATCACCACGTCGGTCTGCAACGGGTAGCCGGTGCCGCCATCGCGGATGGCCGGCCCGCCGGGGATAGCAAGATGCTGTAAGACCGTCGCCGCCAGCTCGCCGATTTGGGGCAACGACTCCGAGATCGGCAGCCGGTTGGCCGCCATGGAACGGGCACGCTTCACGTAGAAGAGCACTTCCTCGCGGGTCTTGGCGATGTGCTTGAGCGGTTGGAAGCCCACACAGACGAAGCTCAACTTTTCAACGAGCACCTGCTGGTGGTTGTCCGAGGCCAGCACGCGGGTGACACACAATTGCCGGCGCACCACGGCCAGCTCGGTGAGCTTGTGGAGCAACGCCTCCGCCGCACCATCCGTGTAACTGGCGGGATGAAAGAGGTTGCGGCCAAGGTTGCAGACGGGGTTTTCGTTCGCCGTCACCGCGCCCAGGACGGAGATGCTCGCCTGGATTTTGCCCGCGTCCGCCGCCACCCAAGTCTCATTGCCCGGCAGGCCAGAAGCGAGTTCGGCGGCTACCCAACCGGGGTCGTAAACCTGCTTGTTAGGGTGATCGTCACCCAGCACCGCCTGAACGAGCTGAATCCAAGCGGCGGCGTCCTCGGACACTGCTTTGCGGATGATGGCTGCCATAATTGGGGCCGGGCGATGCAGACTATTAACCGGTCGCTGGGAAAAAGTTTGGTGCGCACGGCAGGACTTGAACCTGCATGATGTTACTCACTAGAACCTGAATCTAGCGCGTCTGCCAATTCCGCCACGTGCGCAAACTTGATGCTGAAGGGCCAGCGTAGATTCCCGACTACGTAGTTTGACGTTGTGCCACCCGTCGTGCCACCACCACGTCCTGCAACCTCGGTAATCTCTTACGCCAACACCCGCAACGGCGCGCAAGTTACCAACGCGTTCCCGCCGCACGCAAGCCTCCAGTGCGCGGACTCCGGCTGCGCAACGGACGCTGTCACACCCGCGTCGCCCTGCCCCAGCCCGGCACCAAGGAAGCCCACGTGCGTCGCGTCCCCTTGGCAACGGCCACCTTTGGTTGCCGTCGCTCAAGACGCGCAGGCAGGCGGGCCGGCGCGCGGTTCCTTTATCACGCGCCACTGCACGCGCTGCCACTGGCGGCTGGCTGATTCGTCGCGTGCCAACGCCCGGCGCTGCTGGCAACTGAAACCCAGTGCGCCCAAGAGCCGCCAGACATGGCCAGGGCGGGAACGAACTCCGGTCAGCTCCTCAATCGCAACGGGCCGGGAGGTATAGTTGTCGTTGACGGCCCCCCTCATCCGGCCTGCTCCGAGGACGGCAGAAGGCGCGCGGTCTGGCGTTCGTTGGGACTGGATATCATTTCGGCCCGAGGCAAACCGCTTCCTTCATGCTACGGTGGTAGATGAGCCCGTTGGCGAAGGAGAGCGAGTTGAGGCTCCAGGTCTGACCGACCGGACCGAGGTCGTTGACCGCGATCAGCGCGCGCTCGTCGAGCACGGCGGCGTGGCCGTCAATGACGTAGGTGAGGCCAAGCATCGTGGTGAAGAAGACCTTGCCGCCCACCGCTGTGGGGCTGCCGAGATAACCCCACCACCAGCGTCGCCCTGCGAGCGTTTGTCGGTGGCAACATCAATACCGCGCGAGTTGACCGTCGAGGAAACCTGCGGGCGGTTCCAGACGAACTGATCGGGCCGCCCCGCTTCACGCACGACGGACACGGGCACTTCGAGGTATTCCACCTTGCCCGTCTCCAACTGCACCCGGCCCACGCAGTAGGGCGGGCCGAGATGCTTGCTGGCCTCGGTGTAGCAAAGGAAATAGTGCCAGTCGCCGAGGAGGAGGTTGCAGAACTGCGCGGGAAAAACCTTCAACGGCGGCGCCTGTTTGGTCAGGTCCACACCGGCGAGCAACTCGTGCTTGCCCGTCCTGGGATTGAAGCGCCGCCAGTCCACCTGTTTCACCAGCGACTGCGAGCGCAGAAGCTTGCCCGTCGCGGCGTCGAGCACCTGATGCTCGGAGGCATCGAGGTCAAACCACGCGGCGTATTTCGCGTTCCAGTGCATCGTGTAGCACGCCTTGCTGCGGTTTGTCTCGAAGCGCCAGATCGTCTTCCCCTCCCTGCCCGGCGCGAGGCTCGTGAGGCTCAGGCCGAAGGGAAACTCAGGCACGCCATGATACGCGCCACGCCCTTGCAGCACGGCGGGGGTGCCGTCGGCGAGGCGGCCGACCACGGGGGTGTTGTAGTGTGTCAGCGCGTCGTCGGCGACCCATAGCGTTTGGCCCGTGTGCTTGTCCAGGGCGCGGATGTAGTTCCACGGATCGTTGCCCTCACGCTTCGGGTCGTCCGCGTCGCGCGGCTCCATGTTGAGCAGGGCGTCGTTGAAGAGAATCGGCTCGAACTGCTTGTTGAAGGGGCGGCCTCCCGTCGGCTGCCACTCGCGGAGCCAGACCTGCTTGCCCGCGAAGTCATAGCAGCCGACGGAGCCGCAGGCGTTGAAAAACCAGACGTGCTTCCCATCCGTGACGGGCGACGGCGAAGTCGCGTCGCTGAAGAAATACGCCGGCACGCTGGTCTCGCGGCCCGGCAGCGGCACGGTCCAGAGAATGTTGCCGGTCGTCGCGTCGAGGCAATGGCCGATGACATCCTTGCCCAGCGGGAGCTTGCCCGCCTCGGGCTTGAGCGTCGTGAGAAACACGCGATTGCCCCAGACCGCGATGCCGCCCTGCCCCGTCTCCGGCAGCGTGGTG
>JAYTIO010000319.1:0-1811 GCA_043731805.1 Pedosphaera sp.
GTCATGATGTCGCCCTGGCGCTTTCGCCGCCACGGTCAGTGCGGCCAAGCCGTCAGCGAACTGTTCCCGCACGTCGCCCGGCACGTCGACGATCTCGCCGTCATCCACTCGATGACGTCGCGCTTCCCCGAGCACACCAGCGCCAACTATTTCCTGCACACCGGCTCGGGCTTTCAGGGGCGGCCGAGCATGGGGGCCTGGCTCGGTTACGGCCTCGGATCGGAGAGCGCCGAGCTTCCGGGCTTCGTCGTGCTCAACGGCGGCCTCATCCCGCCGGGCGGATTGGACAACTTCAACAGCGGCTTCCTGCCCGCGACGTATCAAGGCTCCGTCTTCAAACCCGGCGCGAACCCGGTGGCGAACGTGCTGCCCACCGAGGCGAAGCCTGAGCTCCAGGACGCGAAGCTCGCCCTCATGCGGAAGCTCGACGCTGGGGTCGTGGAACGCTTCGGCAAGCTCGATGCGCTGGAGAGTTCCATCGCGAACTACGAACTGGCCTACCGGATGCAGTCCGCCGTGCCCGAGTTGATGGACTTGCGCGGCGAAACCGACGCGACCAAGCGCATGTATGGCGTCGGCTCCCCGAACAAGATGACCGCCACTTTCGCCGAGCAATGCCTGCTGGCGCGGCGCTTGGTGGAACGCGGCGTGCGTTTCATTGAGCTGACCTGTCCCGCAGGCGGCGGCGACCGCTGGGACCAGCACAGCAACCTCCGCGAAGGCCACGAGAAGAACTCCCGTGCCGTGGACCAACCCATTGCCGGCCTGTTGCGTGACTTGAAGGGCAGGGGACTGCTCGACTCCACGCTCGTGGTCTGGGGCGGCGAGTTCGGCCGCACGCCCTTTGCGCAGGGTTCGAATGGCCGCGACCACAACCCCTTTGGCTTCACGATGTGGCTGGCTGGCGGCGGGGTGAAGGGCGGGACCCTCTACGGCGCGACCGACGACTACGGCTACAAAGCCGTGGAAAACAAAGTCGCCATCCACGACCTGCACGCGACGATGCTCCACCTGCTAGGCATCCACCACGAGCACCTCACCTTCCGCTTCAGCGGCCGCGACATCCGCCTCACGGATGTCCACGGTGAGGTCATCCGGGCGATACTGAGCTGAGGGAGTGGAGTGTCACCACAGAGGCACAGAGAGCACAGAGGGGAAGACGCCTTGCCGATGCCTTTCTCTGTGTTCTCTGTGCCTCTGTGGTGAAATCCTCCGCCGAACTGGGCCAAGGCATTCTCGGCTCAACTCGTAATCTTCGTCATCAGCTCCGCGCCCTCCACGCCGACGAGCTTTTGATCCAAGCCGGCGTAGAAGTAACTCAACTTGTCGGGGTCGAGACCCATCTGGTGCAGCGCGGTCGCGTGCAGATTCTTCACGTGGAAACGGTCGGTCACAGCGGAGCCGCCGAGTTCGTCGGTCTCGCCGAGGGTCGTGCCGCCTTTGATGCCGCCGCCGGCCATCCACATCGTGAAGCCGTAGGCGTTGTGGTCGCGCCCGGTGCCGGTGGCGTATTCGGCGGTGGGCTGCCGGCCAAACTCGCCGCCCCAAATGATGAGCGTGCTGTCGAGCAGACCACGTTGTTTGAGGTCTTTGAGCAGGCCGGCGATGGGCTTGTCCGTGCGGCCTGCGTGATGGGTGTGGTTCTTCACGAGGTCGCCGTGAGCGTCCCAGTTGTCGTCGTTGTGCGCGCCGCCGGAGTAGAGCTGGATGAACCGCACGCCGCGCTCGACGAGCCGGCGCGCGAGCAGGCAGCGACGCCCGAAGTCCTCCGTGCGCTTGTCATTCATCCCGTAGAGTTCCTTCGTCGCCTC
>JAYTIO010000320.1:0-3496 GCA_043731805.1 Pedosphaera sp.
GGACTTTCGTCCACCAACACAACGCACACGCACTATGGCCAAGAAACAACTCCGCATCGGTCTTATCGGCTACGGCTTCATGGGCCGCGCCCACTCCAACGCCTTCGCCCAGGTCGGGCATTTCTTCCCCAGCGAGCACGAGGTCGTGCTCCAGGCCGTCTGCGGCCGCGACGCCGTCGCCGCCCAGGCCTTCGCGGACAAGTGGGGCTACAAGTCCATCGAGACCGACTGGAAGAAGCTCATTGCCCGCGACGATATTGATGTCATCGACATCGCCACGCCGAACAATCTCCACGCCGAGCAGGCCATTGCCGCCGCCAAGGCCGGCAAGATGATCCTCTGCGAAAAGCCGCTCGGCTTGAACGGCAAGGAAGCCGAGAAGATGGTCAAGGCCATCGAGAAGGCCGGCGTCGCCAACATGGTCTGGTATAACTACCGCCGCTGCCCCGCCGTCACGCTCGCGAAGGAGCTGATTGACGCCGGCAAGCTCGGCAAGGTCTTCCACTATCGCGCGAACTTCCTCCAGGACTGGACCATCAATCCCGAGCTGCCGCAGGGCGGCACCGGCCTCTGGCGGCTCGACTCGAAAGTCTCCGGCAGCGGCGTCACGGGCGACCTGCTCGCGCACTGCATTGACACCGCGCTGTGGCTCAACGGCGGCATCAAGAACGTTAGCGCGATGACCGAGACCTTCATCAAGGAGCGCAAGCACACGCTCACCGGCAAGATGCAGAAGGTGGACATCGACGACGCCTGCGCGTTCCTCTGCCGCTTCAACAACGGCTCGCTCGGCCTCTTCGAGTCCACCCGCTACGCGCGCGGCCACAAGGCGCTCTATACCTTCGAGATCAACGGCGAGAACATGAGCCTCAAGTGGGACCTCCACGACCTGCACCGCCTCCAGATTTTTGACTACAAGGACGCGGGCACCGAGCGCGGCTGGAAGAGCGTCCACGTCAGCGACGGCGACCATCCCTACTGCGGCAAGTGGTGGGTGCCCGGCCTTCAGCTCGGATACGAACACAGCTTCGTCCACGCCGTCGTGGAGTTCATCAACGGCCTCGAAGCTGGCACCGGTGCGAAGCCGGACTTCAAGGACGGCCTCGCGACGGACTACGTCGTGGACGCCGTGCTCGCCTCCGGCAAGTCCGGCAAGTGGGTGAAGGTGAAGCAGACGAAGTAGGCCGCTCGCGGCCCGTGCCGGCGGCTTCCAGCCGCCGTGTTGCGCGTGGTTGGAGTGAAGGCGTTTCGGAGTCCGCAGCCCACAGACGGCGACTGGAAGTCACCGGCACGGGGTCACGGCCCCTTCGCCGCCGCGTCCACCCGCTGCCACACGCGGTCGAGGAAGCGCCGCTCCCCGCTATTCTTGAGCTTGCCGCCAGCCGTGCTGAAGAGCGCCTTGGCCCGCTCCAGTTCCCCGCGCGCGAGACATTCGCGGATCGCATCCCCCACGTCCTCCTGCGTGAGCGCCGTTTGGTTCGTGGTCCCCGCGCGCAGCCGTTGCTCCACGCTGAGGACGAACGTCTGGAAGTTCTCCGCGCTGCGCGGCGGCGTGAAGATGCTGGGCGGCGGCACGGGTGCGGCGGCGTCCTGGAGGCTGCGGGCACGGGCGTTGGCAGCCAGTGCGGCGTCCGCGTTCACGGAGCCAAACTCCGGGGGGAAGACCGGCGCGAGCAGCTCGGCGGACGCCGTGTGCAACGCGGTGCGCTTGGGCAGCGGGGCGAGCTGATGCTGGCGCGTCCGCTCATCGAACTGGAGAAACTCCTTCGCCGACGCCCCGATGAAGAACGCCTTCGGGGCCGCGTATTCCAACACGGGGAACTCATCCGACTGCTCCGGCCCGTTCTCGATGAACAGCCGCGCGGTGCGTTGCGAGGCGAACTGTCGCGCCCAGAGCGCTTCCGGCGCGTGCAGCCCGATGGCGGCCAAATCCTTCCCCGGCTCCGCGCGCGCGAAGACCTTACCCCAGACTTCCGGCCCGGTGGCCCACGGCGTTTGCGAGCCGAGCAGGATGAGGTCGCCGGTGCCAGGGTCCCACAGCTCGACGTGCGGGAAGACGCTCGCGAACGTGTGCAGCACCAGCGCCACGATGCCGTCGTGCATCTCGTAAACGTGGAACCACTGCGTCATCAGCCCGCCAGCCTTGAGCCGGCTCGCGCACAGCTCGTAGAACTCCCGGCTGAACACGCTGCTCACGCCAACCATCCACGGGTTCGAGGGCTCGCTGATGATGACGTCGTAGCGCTGCGGACTGAGCTTGAGCAGCGTGCGGGCGTCCTCGCCCACGATGCGCGCGCGTGGGTCAGTCAACACGCCGCGGTTCCAGGGCGCGAAGAACTTCCCGGCGCGCAGCACCGGCGCGCAGTTCTCCGCCACCGTCACGCGGTCAATCGGGTGGCCCAGCAGCGCGCCCGCCGTCACGCCGCTGCCAAAGCCCAGGACGAAGATGTCCTTGCTCTCTGGGCGCGCGAGCATCGGCAGATGACCGAGGAGGAATTGTGTCGCCATGTCGCCGCGCGAACTGGCGTCGGGCTTGCCGTTGATGCGCAGCACAAGCTGGTCGCTCGCGCCCACGCCGTCGCCTTGCTCGACGGCGACGGAGGCGTCTGCCGCGTCCTCGTAGAAGTGCAGTTTGACGTGCCGCTGGCGGTGCCCGACGAGGTCCTTGCCCAGCTCCGTTTCGCGCAGCCGGAAGATGCCGGAACTCAAAAGGTGTCGCCACGTGTCCCCGCCCGTTGCGCCCACGAGCAGCAGCCCTGCGCCGACTGTCCCGGCGGTGAATTGCAGCGTCGCGTGCTGGAACTTCCGCCCCAGCAGCCACGCCGCGCCGCACAGGCCCAGCGCCAGCGCGAGAAACGCGCCGCGCAGTCCGAGCTGCGGCATCAGCACGAAGCCCGTGACCAGCGTGCCCGCGACCGCGCCGAGCGGGTTCCCCGTCAGCAGCCGTCCCACGCCGCGCCCCAGCTCCGGCCCGCTCTGCGGCAGCTCGCGCAGCCACAGCGGCAACACCGCGCCGAGCAAGCCCGCCGGCACACCCAGCACCACGAGCGACAGCACGGCGGCGAAGGCTTGATGAAACGCGAAGCCCGTTTCCGTCCGCGCAATGCCAGTCTTCACCCAGCGGTAGAACTCCACCCATTGCTCGACGCCCGCGACCAGTAGTCCGAGCCACCCCGCCGCGCCGAGCAGCAGCACGATGGTCGCCGTCTCGCGCGCCCAACCGCGCGTGCGCGGCGACGCCATGACCGCCCCGCCCAACCCGATGCCGAGGATGAACGACATCAGCACGATGGCGAACGCCTGGAGCGACGCGCCGAACAGGAGCACGAGGGAACGGGCGGCAAGGACTTCCAAGCCCATCGAGACCGCGCCGGTGAGGGCGACGATGGCGACGGGGAGTGAAGAATTAAGAATTAAGAGTGAAGAGTTGGAGGCCGCTGTAGCGGCGGTCTGTGACCACCGGTCTTCATCCGGCGGGCGCTCACAGAGGGCCGCT
>JAYTIO010000321.1:0-7074 GCA_043731805.1 Pedosphaera sp.
CGCAATGGCGTGGCGCGCGACGTCGTGTTCCTCGAAGCCGTGGGCATCAACCCGGTGGTGGTCCACGGCGGCGGCAAGGCCATCACGCGCGCGATGGACGCCGCCGGCTTGAAGGCGCACTTCATCCAGGGGATGCGCGTGACGGATGAGGCGGCCGTCGGCGTGGTGGATCAGGTGCTCTCGCGCGAGATCAACCCCGAGATCGTGCGCACCATCGAGTCGCTCGGCGGCAAGGCGCGGGGCTTCGCGGGCACGGATATTTTCACCTGCCGCAAGCTCTGGTTGGACGACAAGGACCGACCCGGCCAGAAGCTGGACATCGGCTACGTGGGCGAGGTCGTGGGGGTGAACACCGCGCCGTTGCTGGAGTGCATCGCGCACGGCATCACGCCGGTCATCAGCCCGACGGCGCGCGGCGAGGACGGGAAGATTTACAACTGCAACGCCGATGTGGCCGCGGCACAGGTGGCCATTGCGCTCAAAGCGCGTCGCCTCGTCTTCATGTCCGACGTGCCCGGCCTGATGCGCGATCCCAAAGACCCGGCGACGCTCATCACGCACCTGCGCATTGGCGAGGTGCCGGCGCTGAAGGCCGCCGGCGTGGTGGACAAGGGGATGATTCCCAAGGTGGACAGCGCCGTGGCGGCCATCCAGGCCGGCGTGGAGAAGGTGCAGTTCGTGGACGGCCGGCAGCCGCATTCCGTGCTGCTGGAGATTTTCACGGACGAAGGGGTTGGAACTGAAGTGGTGGCGTGAATCACCCGCGACGAGCGAAATGCGCTCGCGGTGAATTTTCTCTGTGATTTTTGCCCCCTTTCGCGGCTAAATCCCCACGCGAATGAAAGAAATTGTCCCGACTCCGCCCGCCATCGTTCACAACGAGCAGCAAGCCGTCCTCGGCCTGTTCCAGAAATACGTCGTGCCCAGCTACGGGCGCTTCGAGCTGGTGCTTGCGCGCGGGCAGGGCAGCCACCTGTGGGACGTGAACGGCAAGCGTTACCTCGACCTCGTCGGCGGCATCGCGGTCTGTTCGCTGGGTCACGCGAACGCGGAAATCACCGAGGCGCTGGTCGAGCAGTCGCAGCGGTTGATGCACGTCTCGAACCTCTACTACCACGAGCCGCAGGGCCGGCTGGCGCAGCAGATCGTCCGGCACCTCGCGCCGGGCAAGGTGTTCTTCAGCAACTCCGGCGCGGAGGCGAACGAGGGGCTCTACAAGCTCGCGCGCAAGTTCGGCCACGACGAGGGGCGCTTTGAAATCATCACAGCGTGGAACTCGTTTCACGGGCGCACACTCGCGGGCCTCGCGGCCACCGGGCAGGAGAAGGTGAAGAAGGGTTTCGAGCCGGCAGTGGCGGGCTTCAAGCACGTTCCTTACAACGACCTGCAAGCGGTGCGCGATGCCATCACGCCGGCGACAGCGGCCATCCTCATCGAAGGCGTGCAGGGCGAAGGCGGCATTGCACCGGCATCTCCGGAGTATCTGCTCGGTCTGCGGCAGCTCTGCGACGAGCGGCGGATGTTGCTGCTGATGGACGGTGTGCAGTGCGGGCACTTCCGCACGGGCCGTTTCCAGAGCTTCCAGCGGTTGCTTGAAGGCGTCCCGGGTGCGGACAAGTTCCTGCCCGACGGCGTCTCCATGGCGAAATCGCTCGGCGGCGGTTTCCCCATCGGTGCGTTCTGGGTGCGCGAGGAACAGCATGGCGTGAAGCTGTGCGACTTGCTCGGGCCCGGCACGCACGCGACGACCTACGGCGGCACGCCGCTGGGCTGCGCGGTGGCGAACAAGGTCTTCGAGGTCATCGAGCGCGACAAACTCGCGGATAACGCGCGGGCGGCCGGCGCGTGGCTGAAGGCGGAGCTGGAGAGGCTCGCCGCGCAGTTCCCCCAAGTCATCAAGAGCGTGCGCGGACTGGGCTTCATGCTGGGCCTTGAACTGGCGGAGCACATCCCGGCCTTTGCGAACACCGGCAAAGTCGCCTCGCTCAACTGCGTGAACCGCCTGCACGACGCGGGGGTGCTCACCGTCCCGAGCGGCACGCACGTAGTGCGCTTCCTGCCGGCGCTGAACCTGCGGCGCGAGGACGCGGCGGAGGGCCTGGCGTTGATCACCGGGGTGGTGAAGGCAATTGCTTAGGTGAGGCCATGCCGCTTCCGTGGCTCATAGCGGTAGTGCTGGCGGCGCAAGTTGCGCTGGGCGTTTCGCCCAAGGCGGACCGCATGACGTGGGCGCTGGAGAACGGGCCGGTCTGGCTTGGCCTCGTCCTGCTGGCTTGCACGCACCGACGCTTCCCGCTGTCGGCGTTGTGTCTGCACTTGTTCGCGCTGCACTCGCTCATCCTCGCGTTCGGCGGGCACTACACTTACGCGAAAGTTCCGCTGGGTGAATGGGCGCGCGACGCCTTCGGGCTGGCGCGCAATCACTACGACCGCATCGGGCACTTCGCGCAGGGATTCGTCCCGGCCATCTTTGTGCGGGAGCTGCTGTTACGGAACACCCCGTTGGCCCGGGGCGGCTGGCTGAACTTCCTCGTGGTCTGCGTCTGCCTCGCGTTCAGCGCGTGCTACGAGTTCTTCGAGTGGTGGGTAGCGGTGCTGACGGGCGAGGCGGCGGAGGCCTTCCTCGGCACGCAAGGCGATCCGTGGGACACGCAGTGGGATATGTTCATGGCGCTGGTCGGAGCGATGTGCGCGGTGGTCCTGTTGAGCCGCCAGCATGACGCGTCGCTCAAGGCCGTGGGCTCCGTGCCGACAGGATCGTAAAGCAACGCGCCGATTATTTTGGTGCTCATGAAACGTCCCGACCCCGATCCGTTTGCGATACTTGGGCTTGCGCCGGACGCTTCGCCCGAACACATCAAGCGCGGCTATCTGGCTCTGGTGAAGCGTTGGCACCCTGACCGCTTTGCCAACGACCCTGAGCAACTCAAGCTCGCGGAGGAGAAAATGCGGGCGATCAACGTCGCCTACCAGGCGTTGCAGGGCGGGCCGAAGCTGGTGGAGTTCTTCCAGCATGGCTCGACAGCCCCCGACTACGACTCGGCTGCCGCAGCACTCAAGTCGGAACGCAGCGCCTATGCGTATGGCGAGCGGCCGAGCGGTTTCGCCTTCTGGCACGGGCACACGAGTTGGTCGAGCTGGGTCGGGACCGCAGCGCTGGTGGGCATCGCGGTCTCCTCCCTGTGGTTCGCGGCGGTTACGCTTTCGGATCACTATGGGCCACCGTTCGCGGCCGATTTCATCCGGCACGAGGCCAAGCTCCAGTCCGTCTTCGCCAACACGCGGCGCGCGGCGGAGCAAGGGGAGGTCTGGGCGATGGTCAACCTGGGCTGGTTCCATTTCACGGGCCGCGGGGTGCGGGTGAACAAGGGGGAGGCCGCGCACTGGTTTGCACAGGCGGCCCACGCAGGCGACGCGGGCGCACAATTTCAAATCGGCTGGATGTTAGCGCACGGCGACGGCGTGCCGCCAAGTTTGGCGGAAGCGCTGCGTTGGTGGGAATTGGCCGCCGTCCAAGGGCACCGTGACGCGCGGCAGCAGCGGGATGAGTTGCAGCGGCACTTGAACGCGCCGCCGAATCCCGCCGCCCCGCAACGGTCGCCAGCACCCGCGCCACGGCGGTGAGGAAGCGCGGCGGGCGGGCTTGACGCGCGCGCGCCGATGGCGTCGGATTTCGGCATGATTCAAGCGTTGCAGAAGCGGGTGGTTCGCGGGTGCGCCGTGGCGGCGCTCCTCTTTCTCAGCGGGTGTTCCACGTTCAACCGGGATTGGCAGGCGGCGGCGGCGAAGCCCGCACCAGCGGCTGCCTTCGCGGGCCGCTGGGAGGGAAAGTGGGTGAGCGACGACAATGGGCACCAAGGCCGGTTACGCGCCCTCATCCGCCCGCTCGACAACGGACAGTATGAAGCCCGCTACCACGCTAAGTATGGCGGCATCTTCAGCTTTGGAATGGAGACGAAACTCGAGGTGAAGGCTGCGGCGGACGGGCAATGGCAGTTCAGCGGTGAGGAGAACTTGGGCGGGTTCTACGGCCTCTATCGCTACGCAGGCAAAGCATCGGCGACGAACTTCTTCTCCACTTACAAGGCGTCCTTCGACCACGGCACGTTCCAGATGACGCGGCCCAAGTAGTGGGTCAGCCGTCCCGGCTGCCGTGGTCCTGTCAGCGGCTCGCTGGCCTGGTTGGGGGTCGCCCAACGAGATGCTGGGCAGACAGCGGCAGGCGAGGACGCCTGCCCCACTATCCGGATCACTCGCCGGATTTCAGCACCTCGAACTTGCTGAAACCCTCGCTGATGAGGCCGAGGCGGACACCTTTCTTGAGGTCAGCTCCTTTCAGCGCTTCGCGGAAGTCTTGGAGGTCAGACACCGACTTCCGGTTCACCTCGGTGATGATGGTGCCGGGCTTGAGGCCGCGCTTGGCGGCGGGACTGCCGTCGTCCACCTCGGTCACGATGAGGCCTTCGGTGGGCTTCACGCCGTGCTCCTTGGCCAATTCCTTGGTGAGGGCCTTCACGGTGATGCCGAGGTCGTCGGCTTGAACTTCGTTGCTCTTGCGGTTGCTGGCCACGAGGTCGGCTGGTTCGTCGGGCCAGGCCTCGGGCGTGAGTTTGATTTTCATCGGCTTGCCGTCGCGCACGACGCTGAGGGTGACAGGGAGGTTGGCCTTGTTGCGCACGGAGTTGCGGAGCTGTTGCGCATTGGCGACGGGGGTCCCTTCGACGTGCGTGATGATGTCTTCCAGTTTTAACTCGGACTTGGAGGCCGGGCCGTTCTGCTGGAGGCCGGCGACGAGCACGCCATTGGTCGCGCCCTTGAAGACCTGCCCGCGTAGTTCCAGGTCGTCCTTGATGCCGCGCGCGATGATGCCGAGCCGGGCGCGAACCACCTTCCCGTCCTTGATGATCGCCTCGGAGAGCTCGCGCGCGAGGTTCGCCGGGATGGCGAAGCCTATGCCGGTGTGCAGGCCACGGATGAGGGTGTTGATGCCGATGATCTCGCCGCTGATGTTGACCAGTGGGCCGCCGCTATTGCCGGGGTTGATGCTCGCGTCGGTCTGGATGAAATCTTGGTCCATGGGCGTGCCGGGGGAGACGCCGGGGAGCAGGTCGGTGCGGCCTTTGGCGCTGACGTGGCCGAAGGTGACGCTGTAATCGAGGTTGAACGGCGCGCCGATGGCGATAGCGAACTCGCCCACGCGGGTCTTGTCCGAGTCCGCGAACTTCGCGGCGGGCAGCCCCTTCGCCTCAATCTTCAGCACGGCCACGTCCGAGCGCGGGTCCACGCCGCGAATGGTCGCGGCGAAGGTGCGCCCGTCCTTGAAGCGCACTTCGATCTTCTCGGCTTCCTCAACGACGTGGCGGTTGGTGAGGATGTAGCCGTCCTCGCGGATGACGACGCCGCTGCCCTGGCCGTTGAACTGCGGGGTGCGCTCCGGCTTGGTGTCGGAACGCTGTTTCCGGCTGCGGTCCAACCGCTCCTCGAACTGCTTGCGCAGCTCGCGCGGCAACATTTCAAACAAGGGGTTGCCCTCCAGCTCCATGCCGAACACCTGGCGGTCCTGTTTCTGCGCCACGCGGATGACGACGACCGAGGGCGAGACCTGGTCCGCGACCTCGATGAAGGCTTGGTTCAACTGCCGGGCGAGTGCGATGGCGCTGGACTCCTTCGGCGCGGCGGCGAGCAAGGGCTGCGTGCCCGTGAGCGCCAGCAAGCACAGGGCGGTGGCGAAGCGGCTTGAGTTCATAGTGGCAGTTTGGAACGGACGACGGGGCGCATGTTCAAAGAATTTTCCGGCGCGCACCGCGCGCGCGTGCATTGACTTGGCATAGCATGGCCGATAGCGTCTGGAGAACAAAGAAAGCCGCATGATCGAAGCCATCGAAAAGCTCCTCGTCCTCCAAGACCGCGACCGCAATCTCCTCCGCACCCAAGGCGAGTTGGCCGTCATCGAGCCGCAACGCGAGCGCGCCAGAACCCGGGCCAACGCCACGCAGCAGGCGCACGACGCGGCGAAGCTCAAGGCCAAGCAAGTCGAGTCCGACAAGAAGAAGATTGAGCTGGATGTCGAGGCGCAGAAGGAACGCATCGCCAAGTATTCGCTCCAGCAATTCCAGACCAAGAAGAACGAGGAGTATCGCGCGCTGGCCCACGAGATCGATGGCTGCAAGGCCAACATCTCGAAGTTCGAGGACCAAATCCTCGAACTCATGGAACAGGCCGACGCGGTGGCGAAGGAAGTCGCCGTCACCACCAAGGCCGCGGCTGAAGCGAAGCAGGATGTGGGGGTGGAAGTCGCCGAGTTGGACAAACGCGAAACGACTTTCAAGGCCCGCCTGGCCGAACTCCAAGCTGACCGCAAGGCACTCGCCGCCGCCGTCGAAGAAGGCGCGCTGCTGCGCTACGAGCGGCTGCTCAAGAGCAAGGGCGAGAATGTCATCGTCGGCATCCACCACAGCGCCTGCGGCGGCTGCCACATGAGATTGCCGACGCAGGTGATGGTTGCCTGTCAGTCCCAGTCGGAGATGAACGCCTGCCCGCACTGTGGCCGCATCCTCTACTTCACGCGCGACATGGAGCTGGCGGCGGCGGAGTGAGGAGCTTCTCCTCCGGCTCCTAAGCTTGATCTTAACTCCGCTCCGTTTGGAAGCGGAGTGCGGTTGAGGAGCAGGATCAAAGCCGAATTCCGAAGTTCAGCCGCGAAAGGGCGCAAAGCACACAAAGAGGCCGAGTTGGAACCGACTGGGACCTAGACTGTTTCTACCCGTCCCGTCCGCCTGCCCGAGGCTCGGCTTTGCGCCCTTTGCGTCCTTTCGTGGCCAGCCCATTTTGGAATTCGGGTTGAGATTACGAGCAGGAGGGAAGTTACCGCATTGCCAGCCTTGCTTCCCGTTACCCCCTTGCCCTACGGTCCCGGCGGCTTCGGAAGGGTGGAGGATCGCTCCCGGTTCACGCCGGGGGAGGAAAGTCCGAACTCCACAGGGCGCGATGCCGCGTAACTCCGGTTCCGCCGAAGATACATGCGGGCGGTTCGCCGAGAGGCGCGCCGACGGACAGTGCCACAGAAACTAAGAC